>CAZAZB010000311.1:2900-5153 GCA_964489485.1 uncultured Pseudomonadales bacterium
AGAGCCCTCAGCGGTTCTTAATGCAGAGCCCTCAGCGGCTCTTATAGACAAGCCCTCAGCGGCTTTTATAGACAAACCCTCAGCGGCTCTTATAGACAAACCCTGATCTGCTTGCGCCCAGGAAACTGACAGTAGCAGTGCAAGAAAGCCTGCTGTCAACAGGGGCATCTATGGCTATCCCTGGGGTTGTTTTGATTTTCGGGCGAGGATATTTAAACCCTTTAGCAGGCTCAATGCTTCATTGAGTTGATAATCCCTCGACACTAACTCAGCGCTGGAAGGCACGTCGTCGTCTTTGTCTGCATCCGTTTTTGCGTCATTGCTCGCGTTCTTGTTCGCGTCATCTCCGCCTGATGATTTGCTATCCGAATCAGAGCTGTCTTTACCATTGGCGTTAGCCAAATGGCCAGGAAGGTCCTTCTCTTTGATTCGCCAGGGATTTGACTTTATCTTGGTGACGGTGGAGCGTTCAACCCAAATATCGGGGACGATACCCTCGGCCTGAATCGACCGGCCGCTTGGCGTAAAATAAAGCGCTGTAGTGAGTTTGATCGCTTTCTCATTGTTGAGCGGCAGTATGGTCTGTACTGACCCCTTCCCAAAAGTGTTGGTACCCATGATGATAGCCCGATCATGATCTTGCAGAGCGCCAGCGACAATTTCTGATGCAGATGCTGTACCCTCGTTAACAAGAACAACGATCGGGACGCCATTGGTGGCGTCCGGTGTCGTCGCATTAAATTTGAGATCTGAATTGCTCAGGCGCCCGGATGTGTAGACAATCAAACCATCTTCAACAAAGACATCGGATACTTCGACCGCGGCCTGAAGAACACCACCCGGATTGTTGCGAAGGTCAATGATTAGCCCGGACAACTTGCCTTCTTCACTGAGCTTTTCTACTGCTTCTTCGACCTCTGTCCCTGTTTTGCTCTGAAATTGTGCAATTCGCAGATAACCGTACCCATCCTCCAGAAGTCTCTGCCTGACACTGGCAACCTTGATAACCTCACGCATCAAAACAAAATCTTTAGGCACGGGTTGGCCTTCTCTGACGATGGTCAGTTTAATTTCGGTCCCGGCGTCACCCCTCATGTTTTCGATAGCCTCGGAAAGGCTCATGCCTTTGACAGGTTCATCGTTCAATTGAATGATCAGATCCCCGGATTCGATTCCGGCTTTATCTGCTGGTGTGTCGTCCATGGGTGTAATCACCTTGATGAACCCATCATCCATGCCGACCTCCAGGCCGAGCCCGCCATAGTTTCCTGTGGTTGTCTCTCGAAGGTCTGAGAAGGAGGAACGATCCAGGTAGGCAGAATGTGGATCAAGTTGGGATAACATACCCTTGATCGCGTTCTCCAGCAGTGTCCTGTCATCTATTTCTTCAACATAGGCACTACTAACACGATCAAAAGCCTCGGCAAACACTCGTAATTCGTTCAGCGGTAATCTTGCAGGAAGGGATGGATCTACTTCACTATTAGAAGTTTCTGTTGCAAGGAGTTGTGCGGCGGTAATGAGCGGGATGATGACCAGTACAATTTTTAGATAACGCATCAGTATTCCTCGGTCACGCAGCACGCTTTGAGCGGGTGCGGCACCATAATTGTGGGTCTGCAGTTTTGCCATCGACCCGAATTTCGAAGTAGAGACCAGGTTTCTTTTGACCGCCGCTATCGCCCACTGCTGCTATTGTTTCACCAGCGCTCACCCAGTCACCTGTCTCTCGATATAGTACTTGATTGTGTCCGTAAAGGCTCATGTAACCTTCTCCATGATTGATGATCATGAGCAAGCCAAATCCTCTTAACCAGTCGGAAAATACAACCCTGCCATAGTGCACAGCGTAGACAGGTTCTCCCTCTCGCGCATCAATCATCACGCCGCTCCACTTGAGTTTCCCGTCGTTTCGACGGTTCCCGTATCGATGGCTTATTTTACCGATAACCGGGAGCAATAGTTCTCCTTTTTGGCTGGCAAAGGGTACAAGGTCTGCAGGGGATGCGAGGTTAACAATGCCAATCCGGATGCTCTCCATGAGTTGTTCAAGCTGCAATCGGTCTTGTTTCTTTTTTTCCAGTGTTTTGCCTGTCGCAGCGATTTCCCGGTTTAAAGCGATTAACACTTTGCGTTTCGCTTGTTGGACCAGGAGCACCTCAATTTGTTCCTGTTTGAGGGTTTCGCGGTCAGTTTCGAGTGCTGAATTCTCGCTCTCGATCAACTGGGTAATACGGTCAAGCTGGACGATAG
>CAZAZB010000312.1:0-5128 GCA_964489485.1 uncultured Pseudomonadales bacterium
CGATCTGGTTGCACTACCACCCTCTGTCGCTACCGGGTCAAAGGCAGTACCTCGAACCGTGAGTACCTTGATTGCATCGCTGGTTTGAACTGTTGCGATGGCATTACCGGCGTAGAAGGGTCGCTCGAAAGTGTCTTCGCTGACAACTGCTGTAATGTCAGAAATTTGTGCGACATCCAACAATGCGGCAACGCGTGGCATATAATTTTTACCAGCCGCTGTTGCTGTCGTCAGAATGTGACTGTAGTGGGTGCCAATTTCTGCCACCAGTCCTGCAATATTTTCTGCCAGGTCATGAGCATAGGCATCATTGTCTGCAACAAGCACTTTTGCGACCCCTGCAATACTGGCTGCCGATGTGCCCGCACCGGCACAATCAGCACCTGCAATCAGGATCTCTATGTCGCCACCAATAGCCTGTGCTGCTGCTACTGCAACCAGCGTGGATGGTTTGACGGACCCGTTATCATGTTCCGCTACAACGAGAATACTCATGAGATCACCTTCGCTTCGTTCTTCAATTTATCAACAAGTTCTTCCACCGATTCTACGATGATGCCAGCCTTGCGTGCAGCAGGCGGCTCAACCTTGAGTGTTTTGATTCTAGGTGTCACATCAACACCCAGATCTTCAGGTGTATAGGTATCGATAGGTTTTTTCTTGGCCTTCATAATGTTGGGCAGGGAGGCATATCGCGGCTCATTCAATCGTAGATCCGTTGTCACAACGGCCGGAAGTTTCACAGTAATCGCTTCAAGACCACCGTCGACTTCTCTGGTCACTGTGGCTGTGCCGTCGCCCATGACAATTTCAGAGGCAAATGTTGCCTGCGACAATCCTGCAAGCGCTGCCAACATCTGACCGGTCTGGCCATGGTCCCCATCAATCGCCTGTTTGCCTGTAATAATCAGTTGCGGTTCTTCTTTGTCGACAATTGCCTTCAATATTTTTGCAATGGCCAGTGGTTGCATTTCTTCATCCGTCTCAACAAGGATGCCACGGTCTGCACCGAGTGCGAGCGCCGTCCTGATCTGTTCGCCGCAGTTTGCTGCGCCGATAGAAACAACAATCACTTCTTCAGCGGTGCCGGCTTCTTTCAACCGAACGGCTTCTTCAATGGCAATCTCATCAAACGGATTTACCGACATTTTTACGTTATTTAGGTCGACACCTGTGTTGTCACTCAAAACGCGAATGTTCACGTTATAATCGACGACACGCTTGACAGCTACAAGAACTTTCATGCAATTCCTCTGCTCATAAGAATAAAAATGGTTTCTAACTTCAGGCGTATTCTGGACCCACTGGAACCAACCGGTTCATTGTCACGGGTCCATTTTGGAAAAGCGCGTATTCTGCCGGTTTGTCCGCGGTTTATCAATAGCCAGTAATCTACACATGCCTACCTAAGTGCGTAATTTACAAGGCTTTATTGACTCAACTCATGGAATTCTTTATTGGTAACAATAGATTTGAATGATTTTCTTTTGCACTGCACATTTCATACAATACCGCTCGGTAACAGTAGACAGTTTGGAGTAGGTGCAAAGTGGAAACAGTGGAAAGAGAATCCATGGAATTTGACCTCGTCGTTGTGGGCGGCGGTCCTGCAGGTCTTGCCGCGGCGATTAAATTCGCCCAAATGGCCGCTGAATCAGGAGATGAGTTCACCGTCTGTCTGGTGGAGAAAGGCTCTGAGATCGGCGCACATATCTTATCTGGAGCGGTGGTTGAACCACGCGCTCTTGATGAATTGTTCCCCACATGGCAGGAAATGGGTGCACCACTTGATAATCCCGTCACAGAAGATGACATCTATTTACTGGTGGATGACCATCAAGGCATGAAGTTACCCAGTTGGCTGGTGCCCCCTGCCCTGCACAATCCCGGTAATCACGCCGTTAGTCTGGGGAATCTCTGCCGCTGGCTGGGCGAACAGGCAGAAGAACTCGGCGTTAATATATTTCCCGGGTTTGCCGCAAGCGAGGTCCTGTATAACGAAGATGGATCCATCAAAGGCATTGCCACCGGTGATATGGGTGTCAGTGCCACCGGTGAACACAAAGCGTCGTTCACCCCTGGTTATGAACTGCATGCCAAGTACACAGTTTTTGCTGAAGGATGTCGTGGGCACCTTGGCAAGCAATTGATGGAAAAATTCAATCTGCGAAGCGATTGCGACACGCAACACTATGGCATTGGTCTAAAAGAAATCTGGGATATTGACCCTGCCAAACATGTCCCCGGGAAAGTCATGCACACTATTGGCTGGCCACTGGGCTACCTGCCCGGCGGAACCCTCGGCGGCTCATTTCTTTACCATCTCGAAAACAATCAGGTCGCCGTGGGACTCATCGTTGACCTTGGCTACAAAAACCCACATTTAAGCCCCTATGATGAATTCCAAAAATTCAAACACCACAAGATCATTAAGCACTTTCTGGAAGGTGGCACTCGAGTTGCCTACGGTGCCCGTGCTGTGATCAAAGGTGGTTTTCAGGCTCTGCCAAAACTCGTGATGCCTGGTGGGTTACTTATCGGTGATGACGCAGGCTTCCTGAACAATTTGAAGCAGAAAGGTACACACACAGCTATGAAGACCGGTATGTTAGCCGCCGAATCTGTTTTTCAGTCTGTTAAAGCTGGCTCAACAGGTGGCGAAGAACTCGCCAGTTATCCGGCAGCTTATGAAGATTCATGGGTCTATGAAGAATTGTATAAAGCACGCAACACAACACCCGCTCTGCACAAGCTGGGCCTATTAATGGGTTCTGTATTCACCTGGATAGACCAGTACATCTTCAGGGGCAAACTGCCATTCACCATGCTGGATTCAAAACCGGACCATGAGCAACTAAAACTCGCCAGCAAGAGCGCAAAACCTGAATACGCCAAACCCGATGGCAAAATCAGCTTTGATAAGTTGTCTTCAGTCTTTATCTCGAACACGTCACATGAAGAAGATCAGCCGTGCCATTTACAACTGAAAGATGAAAATATTCCATTGCATTCCAACCTGCCGTTATATGATGAACCAGCCCAACGATATTGCCCGGCTGGCGTTTATGAAATCATCGAGGAAGAAGATGGGACAAAGAAGTTCCAAATCAATTCCCAGAATTGCGTGCACTGCAAGACTTGCGACATCAAGGACCCGGCGCAGAATATAAACTGGGTTGTACCGGAAGGGATGGGCGGACCTAACTACGGGAACATGTAGGGTCGAGCAAGTTTGGGATAGACATTCTGGACTCAGGATACTGGTCTTTGATATTGGTCCCCCGATATCACGACCGCACGGCAGTTCAACAAATTAATTTAGAACAGGAGAGCACCCATGGCACAAGCCTTCATGGCATACCCAGAGCTTCGGCACCCGTTTCAGGAGGCGCCAATACATGACGCGGGTGGCACCACGGTGTTGTATCAGGGCAGGACAATTACCCTGTCAGAAACATGTCCTGGTGACAGCCTGTTAATCAGGCCGGAAGACCTTGGTCGCATCAACGGATTTGAGCTGAAGCCCGAGGGCGCATGTTATGCGGACATGTGCATTCCAGTAAATAATAAACTGTTACCTGAACTCGATGGTAGACAATGGTTTGATTTGACCGCTTTTGCTGATCTGTTGGGGCAACCCTATGTGTTTGACCGTGAAGCGCGTGTATGGAGCTTCGCCGAGATACCAGCAAAACGCGAGAACATGATGCAAGATGCCCTGGCTCCGGCGTTCGAAGTGACTGACCGGCAAGGCAAAGTCATCAGGATGGCGGATTTTAAAGGCAAAAAAGCGCTGATCGTGACATGGTCTTCCTGGTGAGGATGCTTTCTTGATGTGCCCGTGTGGCAACAAGTCTATGAAGAAATCAACGACCCAAATTTTGTCATTATCTGTGCTGCTCAAGACACCGGCGGCGAAGCAGCAGCGGGACCAATCTTTGATGCGGCCGAGCCAACTTTCGTCCAGATTGTGGATGAAAACCACATTATCAGCAGTGCATTTAACTTTGTAAATGTACCCTCTTCCGCCTGGGTCGATGAAGCAGGCCGGATTGTTCGAATCGACGAAGGTACCTATTCAAAGACTCACAAAATCGGAGAAGGCGAACAGGCCATTACCTTTGGAAATGATGTGTACACACCCGCATTGAAGGATTGGGTCGCCAAAGGTGCCGATAGCAAGTTCGTCCAATCTGCTGAAGCGGTGACCGGCAATATTCGCGGACACAGTTTTGATCAACTGAGAGCGGATGCCGCTTTTTGTCTTGCAAACCTGTTTCGTGCACACGGACAAATAAAAAAGGCAGAGACCTATTGGCAAATGGCCCGCGACTTGAACCCCGACAGCATCAACTTTATTCGCCAGAACCTGACCCTGTCCGAGGAAGGGTCTGCCGGTGAAACCTTTAGACAGGTGATGGGTGAATATGTAAACCAGGGCAAGGATTACTACCGCCCTCTGGACCTGGGGGAGTAACAATCAGAAGAGCAATCGCCAGCGGACGCTTTAACAATCCCGCAAAAGCTGGTCTATACTCTACCAATATAAACTCATCGGGCGACTGAGCAACATATGGAAGATTCCATCCCTCTGGAAGCAAGGACCTTTAGGGCTGCTTCTATACTCGTCGGGGCAGTAGGTCTACTTTCCAGCATTCTCAATATCCTTAACAATTCCTCCTTCACCAACACCATTCTCGCCATGCTTACGTTTGCTACCGGTGTTGTTTTCTTTTTTTGGTCTTCGCCCACTGAAGACAAAAAATACCTACACCTCCCTTTTGTACTTTTTCTCCTCAGCATTTCCAACGCCTATTGGTTTAGTAACAATGGCTATGCTGGCAGTACACCCCTGTTTCTGATGGCGCTTGTCGTCTTGAGCACCATGTTATTACAGGGCAAGACAGCATTCTTTGTTTTTGGATTCATGGTTGTCGACGTGATTGTCTTAGCCAGTGTTACGCATATTCGACCGGATCTTATGGCCCAACAATTTTCAGCTCAAAATCGAGAAGCTGATATT
This sequence comes from uncultured Pseudomonadales bacterium, assembly GCA_964489485.1. Classification (GTDB taxonomy): domain Bacteria; phylum Pseudomonadota; class Gammaproteobacteria; order Pseudomonadales; family Azotimanducaceae. The sequence continues at coordinate 5,024 of CAZAZB010000312.1, forward strand.
TCTTTTACCCTTCTTATTTGTCTGTTTGCGACAGGCGCACTGGTTCAGCTTCTCACGAGCGCCTTCCGAGCAGAAAGAGATAAGAACACGCTACTCTATCAGAGT
>CAZAZB010000313.1:0-5094 GCA_964489485.1 uncultured Pseudomonadales bacterium
GAGATCAAGTGTTTACCCGCCTATATTCGATTGCCGCTCGAAACGGCTGCAAATATCACCGGGAATGGCGGTGGCAGTGAACTTATTGTGGAGCTTGACGCGCGGCATGCCGAAGAGCCTGCATTTGGTGAATGTTTAGAGCATCTTTCTGCCCAGGGTCTAAAGATAGCCCTGGCACATTTTAACAGTGAGAATTGGTCAGAAAGTCGCTCTGCGCCACTGCTCAGTTTAATTAGTGTGGTGCGCATGGACATCAACGGTCTCGATAGTGATGTTGTCGAGACAAAATTGCAGTTCTTACAAAGCCAGGAAGATCTGTTGGTTCTGGCTGAGAACATTGACAGTGTAGATGTCCTGGAGGAGTGCGTAGAACAAGGTTTTGATCTCTTTCAGGGACAGTTCCTGAGCAAACCAAGGGCGATGAGTGAAGGAAAGCTGAATGTCAATCAATCTGCCATATTACAGCTGATCGCAGAGATTCAAAAACCGGATACAACGCCGGAGGCCATTGAGGCAATTGTCCAGATGGATCCTGTATTGACCTACAAGCTACTTAGAATCGTCAACTCTGCTGCCTATTCGTTGGTACGTGAAGTCACATCCATTGCAGACACCATAGTGATGTTGGGGCTGGATCAGGTTCGCCAGTTGGCGATCGTTATCTCGACCAGCAGTCAATCAGATAAGCCCATGGAAATGTACCGATCCATGTTGATGCGCGGGCACATGTGCGAGGTTATTGCCAAGAAAATTGATTCCCGAAACAAGAGTGCCTACTTCCTGGCGGGCATTATGTCTGGCTTACACCTGCTACTGGACACAACACCGAAGAATTTACTGGGTCAGTTGCCTGTTACGGAAGACATTAAAGAGGCGATCCTGGAAGGAACAGGTGTCATCGGTAACGTCCTGACTAATGCCAGCAATTATGAAGAAGGAAGCTGGGATAAGTTACCGGCAGACATCGATATTGACCTATATGAGTTCTCCTATATGGAAGGAATCAAATGGGTAAATGACATTATGGGATCGGCCTCCTAGTGAACGCGACCCTGGCTCAACATTTAAGCAAATTCCTGACTGAGAGGTATTAGAGGGAATGGCAGTGATTAAAAAGGGCAGTATAACGTCGGCGAGATTAAAGACCGTTGACGTCAGCCCTTCCTTCAAAATGATGGATAGAAGAGCATCCCGACGATCGGATGATGTGAGCAGCGATCCGGTGGAAGATAGGATTTCTGAATACCGTAATGCCCAGAAGAAGGCAGAGAATGCCAGTAGTAGTAAAGGCGCATTTCTTGCCAATATGTCCCATGAAATCCGTACCCCCATGAATGCGATTCTTGGCTATTCACAAATGTTATTGAGAGAGGCCAATCTCAACGTACCGCATAAAGAATATCTGGAAAAAATAATACTCAGTTCGCGACATCTGTTGTCACTCGTCAATGACGTTCTCGATCTTTCCAAGATAGAGGTCGGTCGAATGGTGGTGGTCGAATCCGTATTCGATCTTGAAGGTTTGTTAAAGGCGGTACAGGCGATGCTGGGGCCGAGAGCCACGGATAAAGGGTTAACCTTACATGTTAGGCCTGCGAGCATACTGCCAAAGTACATCGATGCAGATGAAGTGAAGCTAAGACAGATACTGGTTAATCTGGTGGCGAATGCCATTAAGTTCACCACAGATGGTGGCGTTATTGTCTACATCGACGTGGTATCAAGTAGAAGAGGTGATGACAAACACCTGCTACTGATTGATGTGGTCGATACGGGTCCAGGCATAGAATCTGAAAGCGCCGAGCGACTGTTCCGGCCATTTCAGCAACTGAGTGATGATAGTAAAACCAGGGGACCGGAAGGCACGGGCCTTGGACTTGCCATTAGCCGTGAATATGCCCGATTGTTAGGTGGAGATCTGACGCTTGAAAGCAGTCCCGGAGAGGGATGCAAGTTCACATTACAAATACCTGTAGGCATCGATCATGCTGAAGAATTGGTCCCATCGGTTAGTGAGAGAAGTGGCCGGGCAATAGGCATTATTTCGCCGTCGACACCTGTTCGCATTCTGGTCGTTGATGACAACGAAGATGCTAATCAACTGACGGAGCGATTCCTTTCTTCCATTGGATTTGAGATTGCTGTGGCCGTTGACGGGGAAGATGCATTAGACGTGTTCTTCAAGTTTCTTCCCCACCTCGTCCTGATGGATCGCAGAATGCCTCGCATGGACGGCCTGGAAGCAATGCGCCACATCAAGAATAGCGAGGAAGGAAGAGACGTGCCCGTTGTCATTGTCACGGCGAGTGTCTTCGATGAAGACTACAAAGAATGCATGGTTTGTGGGGCCGATGCGTTCATTCGGAAACCTTATCTGGAAGAAGAGTTGCTCGGCGAGATAAGCCGGCTAGCGGATATTAGATACGACTACGAGAAAAAGAAAGACAAACGTATCCCGGTGGTGAAACCGGAACATTTTGAAGCACTGTCGAAAGAAGAAAATGAGGCGATGGTGAGTGCCATTATGAAGGGTGACCTGGATGGGCTGTTGGAAGTGTTTGACCAGTTAACCAGATTGGACAAGCCTGTTGTGGAAAGCCTCAAGGGAATGGCGAAAGCGTACAAGTATGACGAGTTACTAAAATTGATACCAACCAGTGAACCAGGGGGTTCTGGACCCACTGTGGCCTTTGCTGGTTAATGGATAAAGTTAATGGAAAGCTGTTTAAAAAATAGTTGGTTGATTGATAGCCAGTTGATGAATTTGATGAGATGGAAGAGTGATTATGATGCAAGATAATCTACCATTGTCGATCCTTGTGGTTGACGACACGCCTGCAAACCTGGAGATACTGACCCAGATGTTAAAGGAGAGAGGACACAGGCCCAGACCTGTGCCGAGTGGCTCTCTTGCGATTCGTGCCGCCGAGTACGAGGCGCCGGACCTTATTCTGTTGGATATCAACATGCCGGAAATGGATGGCTTTGAAACCTGTCGCAGGTTCAAAGCGTCTGAAGCATTGAAGGAGATCCCAGTGATGTTTATCAGCGCTCGCTCTGAGACATTCGACAAAATACAGGCTTTTCGAGCGGGTGGCGTCGACTACATAACGAAGCCATTCGATATAGATGAAGTCTCGGCGCGAGTAGAGACTCATCTCAAAATTCGACAATTACAGACGGCGCTTGAGAACCAGTACAACGATCTAAAACATCTGGAGGAAATGCGTGACAGTTTGGTGCACATGGTCGTCCACGATATGAGATCTCCCTTGTCGGTCATCAAAATGGCGCTGCATATTATTAAGTCTCGCGCAGAAAGTTGCCTGGACGAAGAGAGTATTCAGGACTTACAAGCTGCATCAGAGTGCAGCGACACCTTGATGTCGATGGTTAACAATCTGCTTGATGTTAGCCGGTTGGAATCAGGTGCGGTCAGTGTTGGCGATGAGGTATTCCTGATCGAAGACATCGTGACACGCGTGGTCGACCAGCTGGGTGTCCTGGCGCAGGATCGTGATCTTCGAATTGATGTCAGTTCAACTTTGCCAGCCTGTCTGGGTGATGGGCAAATGATTGAGCGCGTCATCGCGAATTTGTTGGGTAATGCAGTGAAATTTACCCAGCCTGGACAGAAGGTCTCAATCTCAGCCAGCAAGGATGATAATTGTGTTCAGATCATCGTTTCGGATGAGGGAGCAGGGATTGCAGAAGAATATCACGACAAGATATTCGAAAAATTTGGCCAGGTTTCTAGAAGCCTGGTTCGGCAACCTTCAACAGGGCTGGGGTTGTCATTCTGCAAGTTGGCAGTAGAGGCACACGGCGGAGATATAAAAGTTGAAAGTGAAATCGGCAAGGGTAGCCGCTTCATCTTTTCACTTCCTTCTGTGCAAACACTAATTCACTAGTAAATTATAGATTGTTATCGGAGAGATCATGTCAAATACAGCTGAAATTGAGAGCAAAGACGAGACACTTGGACATATTCCATCGGGTGTGAAGCGAGTCTTGATCATCGATGATGACAAGAATATGGCGAGATTGGTTGCTCGTATACTCACCATTGACGGTGAATACGAGGCTGTCATCGTCAGCGAATCCGGCGTCGGTCTGGTGAAGGCCAGGCAACAACGATTTGATGCCATCATCAGCGATATCGTGATGCCCGCAATGGACGGAGTCGAGCTGATTCGAGCGGTTCGAGCCTTTGATCTGGATATCCCCATCATTTTGATGACCGGTATGCCGTCCATTGAGACAGCTCAAAAAGCGTTGGAATTTGGTGCCTTTCGTTATCTTTCCAAACCTATCGATCCCGACGAATTACAAGACGTGGTTAAACAAGCTGTGTTTGCCAGTCGTATCTCGCAACTGAAACGGCAGGCGTTTCAGCTATCGGGTGTTGAGGATCTAAGGCCGGGTGATCTTGCAGGCATGACCGATGCCTTTAGCTGTGCATTGGATACCCTAAGAATGGTTTATCAACCCATTGTCCGGGCAGAAGACGGTTCTCTGTTTGGTTATGAAGCATTGATGAGAAGCGGTGACGCAAGGCTGCCCTTTCCCAGTTCGATTTTGAAAGTCGCTGAGCATCTGAATCGCTTATTCGATGTTGGTCGAAAAGTAAGGGACATTGCGATAGAGCCTATTGGCGAGCTGGATGAAGACATCAAATTGTTTATCAACCTGCATCCACGGGATCTTCTTGATAGTCAATTGGGGTCGAGCACCAGCCCTCTGGTTGCGATTGCTGACCGGGTGGTTCTTGAGATCACTGAACGTGAGTCGCTGGACCGTGTGCCCCAGGTTGATGAGAAACTGGATCGTTTGCGTAAACTAGGATTTGATATCGCGGTTGATGATATGGGTGCAGGCTATGCCGGGCTAAGCTGTTTTGCTTCATTGCAGCCGAGTATCATCAAACTCGATATGAGTTTGATATTTGATATTCACAGCTCGCTTATTAAACGCAGAGTTGTTGAATCTATGGTTGAGGCCTGCCACGATCTTAATATCCTTGTGCAGAGACCGGGCTGCTTTACCGGCTCAAAAAGGAAAACCCTCAGAAGACGTTCATTCCAGCCAACCCTG
>CAZAZB010000314.1:0-3279 GCA_964489485.1 uncultured Pseudomonadales bacterium
CTGTTAATAATTACGCAGGCCAGAAATGTCCATGACTGGCTGGTAATCCGTTTGTTGTCGCATTATAACTGACGAATTGATCCGGAATCTCCGGAGATGTTGAGAGGAGCAGAATATGGAAGTCGAAAAAAAATATCTGGAAGTTCTGGGTAAGAAGATGGCGTATGTAGAAGTGGGCGAGGGGGATCCCATTGTCTTCCTGCATGGAAACCCAACCTCCTCCTATCTATGGCGTAATATCATGCCCCATCTTAGCCAGCTGGGTCGGTGTATTGCACCAGACCTGATTGGCATGGGAGATTCAGAAAAGCTGGATCAGAGTGGGCCGGAACGCTACACATTTGTTGAGCATCGATCCTATCTGGATGAATTGTTGTACAAGCTGGATGTCAGCAAAAATGTTGTGCTGGTCATTCATGACTGGGGCTCTGCTCTAGGGTTCGATTGGGCGAACAGGCATCGGGAAGCGATGCAGGGGATTGCCTATATGGAAGCCATTGTCAGACCGATGGAATGGAGTGAGTGGTCAGCGGACGCGACACCTATCTTTGAATCTCTTCGATCTCCTGCTGGAGAGGAAATGATTCTTGATAAGAATTTATTTGTTGAGGCGGTTTTCCCTGGCTCTATTTTAAGAAAATTGAGTGATGATGAAATGGATGTCTACCGGAAACCCTTCTTAAATGAGGGAGAGGATAGGCGGCCAACACTGACCTGGCCGCGGCAGATTCCATTGGGCGGTGAACCGGAAGATGTGGTCAAGATAGTTGCGGACTATGCTGCCTGGTTAAGCCAGTCGGACTTGCCGAAGTTGCTGTTTAATGCCGAGCCAGGGGCAATTCTAAAGGGAGCGGTACTGGAGTTTGCACGTTCCTGGCCGAATCAAACAGAAGTCACCGTTGCGGGGTCTCATTTCATTCAGGAAGACTCTCCAGATGACATTGGCACAGCCATCCGGGAATTTGTGACGGGCTTGCGAGAGAAAGGATAATTACAATGGCGTATGTTAATCGGGAAGACGCAAAACTCTACTACCAGGTAATAGGTGAAGGAGAGGCGATCACTTTTGCCCATGGCGCTGGTGGAAATGCTGCAAGCTGGTATCAACAGGTACCCTTTTTTTGCGAAAAGTACAAAACGATTGTCTTTGATCACAGAGCATTTGCACGCTCCACCTGTGCGGAAGAAGACTACCATTCGACAAAATTTGCAGATGACCTTGTCGCTATTCTCGATGATGCCGGCGTCGAAAAAACAGCGCTGGTTTGTCAGTCCCTGGGTGGCTGGACGGGTATCAGCTTCGCGTTGAAATATCCGGAAAGGGTAAGCTGCCTGGTGATGTCACACACAACCGGCGGTATCACCAACGATAAAATTAGTGCTGCGATGCAGGAAATAGCGAACACCCGGCAGCCAGCAAAAGAACCTTTTGGTAGCTGGGCGATTGCTGCCGATTTACCGGATAAGGACCCGGTGAAGGCCAATCTGTACAATCAATTAGGCCACTTCAATGTCACCATTAACCTTGAGAAGATTCTTGCAGGTATTGGTGGCAAGCGTTCAATCACGACAGAAGAGGATCTAAAGGACTTTTCTGTGCCGACATTGTTCATCACGGGATCAATGGATGTGTTGATGCCACCTGATGCAATCCTGGCCGCGAGCGAGCTGATAAAGGGCTCGCGGTTAGAGACTTTTCAGGGAATAGGACACTCGTCATATTTTGAATGCCCGGATGCGTTTAATGAGTTGGTCGAAGCATTTATCGGAACCTACAGTGCTGGGAGATAATCAGGGCGTATCGAATCTGTCGCCCAAATTTACAAACCAGCCGCCTGACTGACGTCTCCTGCTGGTTCACTCAATAGTGTCAGGTCTGCTACCACCGGCTGATGGTCCGAAATGGGATCGTCCAGCACTCTAAAGTTAATAAATCTGAAGTCCCTGGACACCAGTACCCAGTCGAGCCGGGTACCCATCTTTTTAAAGGTGACCAGTTCAGTCTCGTAAGGCCGCCAGGTATGAAGGTCGAGTTCTTTGCTCAATTTTGGAATAAGGGCATGTCTTTCCTCATATTCCATATTGAAGTCGCCCATGATTATCCGGAGGTTATCGCGATTGGCCAGAACCCCGGCCAGTGTCTCAAGTTCTGCGTGGCGTTGCGCATGAGAGAGAAAGTCCAGGTGAACTGAGACAATGTCCACATTCACATTATCCAGTTCCGGCCATTTGATCGTCGATAAGACAAAGCCTTTACTGGGCCTTGCGAAAGGCTTCCGGAATCGTATGGACTGCGAATCGGACAGGTCATAATGGGCCATCAAGCCAGTGCCATAATCCAGTTGTGCACCGAGTTGGTGTGAACCAACAAACAGATTTTTGAATTCAGTTTTGTCCGCCAGGAATTGTCCATGGTGGAAGTGACCATTCCAGAAGGAATTTGAATCTATCTCCTGAAAAGCGACGATGTCAGGGTCTTCTCGCATGATGATATCTGCAATTTCAAGGAGATTGTCTCTCGCTTTCTGTGTCGATTGAAGCAATTGCGAGGCCCCCATGGCTCTTGCATGGGCGATATTTAGGGTCATTAGGCGAACCCCACTGGTATCTACTTTGGAATCTGCGTAGGCAGGGTTTGCCAGAGTAAGCACGGGCATAAAGAGGAGGTTTAGCAGAAGCCGCCTGGTATATTTGGCTATTTCTCGCATTTTTTTATGCATTATTTTACGCATTGTTTTATGCATGGTTTCTCGCATTGCTCTGTGCATGGTTTCACGTATTGTGCCGCGGTTTTTTGTCGACTTATTGTTGATGATTTATTGTTGTCGATTTATTGTTGTCAATTTATTGCTGTCCATTTATTGCTATATAGATGTAGTTCTATCGCCTTTGCTTTCATCCAGCTGGCAGAGGATTGTGCCGCCGTCTCACCGCACTTAATCTGGTACGCCTTGCCACTCATCAGACTCTTTGTGGCAGACAGCTCAATAAACTTATCGACCGAATCTATGTCATCTTTGAAATGTTTGTACTTCCTTGAAACATGGGCGACGCTTTCAGCAGGGGTATAGGTCTTGCCATTGCGAATAAACTGACATTCAGACTCTTCCACTGCCGTAATCAACATCTCTATTCTATCTTCCAGAGTTGCGCTGGCCATCCCGGGCATGCTGAGAAGCAACAGTATGATAAGGCTGATGGTTCGCACGTTTTCTCTCCCCTTGTTCGCTTTGAATCAGTTGATTGGTACTTGATACGGGTACTTGATACGGGTACTTG
>CAZAZB010000314.1:3379-5093 GCA_964489485.1 uncultured Pseudomonadales bacterium
GATACGGGTACTTGTTATTGACGCTTGCAACTATAGGACAGCAAAACGGTGAAAATGGTCCCTGAAAGCCAAGAATCATTCTCTGGACGCCAGCCATAGCCATTAACAATGACCATGAGTTATTCTTGCGTCTCTCTTATAAGCCCGTGTAGCCACCTGGTATTGCCTATGCCGTTAGACGTTTCGACAAAAATGAGACTGAGGGCGAGTTGTCATCTCGACATGCACCTGACTGTCGCAACCCCGCTGATCTTGATGTTACGCCCCCAGAGTGGCGCCTTCCAGTGGGTCTCCCGGGAGGAGTATCTTTTCTCCGAGTCTGTCGATGTGCTGGAATATGCCGACGTCTACGGTAATCTCTGTCAGCGTCTGCTTGCACCCGCAGGGACATTCAACATTCACACCACGGCCGAGGTGGAAACCCCGGAAAGCGTAGATATGGCACCGGGCGCTCCTTTTATTAATGTGCAGGATTTGCCCGAATCGGTGCTGAGCTTTATCCTCCCCTCACGTTATTGTGAATCAGACCGGCTAGGCAGCATGGCCAGAGAGATGGTCGCAGGCCAACGCCTCGGCTATGACCAGGTGAATGCCATTAGTGAATGGATTCAAGCCAATATTCCCTATGCGCCCGGTACCAGTGACCTACCGCTTTCAGCCAGTGAGATCGCGAATCAAGGCCAGGGTGTTTGTCGTGATCTCGCGCATCTGGGCATCGCCTTGTGCCGCAGCATTAGTATCCCTTCGCGCATGGTGGTTGGCTATCTTTATGGGCTGGAACCGATGGATTTACATGCCTGGTTCGAGGCCTATGTTGGCGGGCGCTGGTATACTTTCGATCCGAGTCAGGCATCACTCAATGGTGGGCGTATCGCGATCGCCTATGGTCGCGATGCCGCGGATGTCTCAATATTCCATCAGTTCGGACCACTTGCGACCTATAGCGCCATGCAAGTCAGTGTTGAACAGATTTAACATTGACGCAGACGCTTAATGTCGGCCTCTCTCCCGTCGGGCCCGTAAAATGACCGGATACAGGTGGAATAGATTCTGGCAGGATAGAAACAGCCGTGGGGATATGGTGACACCCGGTTACCTGTTTACTCGTCGGATCAAACCCTTTCCAGCCAGCACCAGGTAGGTAAATTTCTGCCCAGGCATGGGTGGCACCATCGGTATTCTCAGCACTCTGCATGTGCAGATACCCGCTAACAAACCTTGCTGCAAGCCCCAATTGTCTCGCGGTACACATAAATAACCAGGCATAGTCGCGACAGGACCCTGAGCCGGCTTTCAGGGTCTCTATCGGAGATTGAACACCCGGTTCTTCTCTCACCCGATACTGGTGTTCTGATGCTATGGCTTCGCTAATTTTGCTCAGCAATGAATAGGTTTCTACTGACTCAGATTGGTTAAACTGGCTCATCCAGTTTGTAAACAGATCATTGTCAATCCAGGGGCTGGTCCGGAGGTAGGGTGAAAGTGCAATATGCTCTTCATTTTCGTAGGCAAAGGGGTATTGCACCGCATAGTCATCCACCAGAAAGTCAAGTGGCCATTCATCATAATGCTCTATCACGATCTGGCTAACAATTCTAAGCTGTTTGGTGGGTTCGTTGAATCTTGTGATTGCCACCGAGTTATCCAGTTCGTCGCGGTGCCATTTTACGGTGGCATCCGGTGTGATGGTGAGTGATGAACGTTCGATTCTCAC
>CAZAZB010000315.1:0-5088 GCA_964489485.1 uncultured Pseudomonadales bacterium
CAAGAAGCTCGAAAGGATTGTCAACAACGAATCCTCTGACATCATTCGTCTGTTTAACAGCGGATTCAATGAACTCACTGGAAACCAAACGGATTATTATCCTGCGCATCTTCGTTCTGATATCGACGATACGAATGCGTGGATATACGAGGATATTAACAATGGCGTCTACCGCGCCGGGTTCGCGACTTCCCAATCCGCCTACGAGACCGCCTACCACCGGTTGTTTTCCGCTCTGGACAGGGTGGAATCCATTCTTGGCAAGCAACGATATTTGGTTGGCGATGAAATGACAGAAGCAGACTGGCGATTGTTTACGACGCTCATACGGTTTGATTCGGTCTACTACAGCCATTTCAAAACCAATATGAAACAGATAGAAGATTATCCAAATATTGCCCGTTATGTTCGTGCACTATTTCAATTTAAGGGCATCGCGGAAACGGTCAACTTTGATCACATCAAGACACACTATTATGTGAGCCAAACGACGATTAACCCAACGCAGATTGTTCCAAAGGGGCCGGTGATTGACTACTCAATACCGGTGGGTCGGCAGGCTTAACTTCAAAGATGAGTCTGCACTGTTGCTGTCGCTGACAAACCAGGCCAGCCTATCAGGGCGGCTGGTGGAATCACATCAACAAAGTATTAGAATAGGCGCATGCAAACGAGAGCCCCATGTACTAGCCGGTGGAAAGGAAACCTGGCATTTTTGTTTTTTTTCATTGGTTCTGTATGCATTCACGTACAGGCACAGGAAACGGAAACAACACCCAAGCAGCTTTTTAATAATGAAAAAATAGGCATCCGGCTTTATAAAGATGGAGATCATGCCAGGGCATACGAGAAGCTGCGCATACCAGCGGAGGAGGGGCTGAAAAACGCACAATATTATCTCGGCTTTATGTATTTGAAGGGCCAATACGTGGATCAGTCCGTTCAGAAAGGAATGGGCTGGCTCGGTGTGGCAACGGAAGTCGACCTGCCGGAATGGCAAGATACGTTCGACAAAATCTATCAAGCCCTTTCAACAAAACAACGCAAGACTATCGATGCGTTGGTGGCCCGTTATATCGCTGACTACGGCATGTCTACTCAAAAAGTGAGTTGTAGTCGAGGTTCAAGAGTCGGTAGCCGCAAGATCCTGGTGCTTTGCAAGAAAGCTGAGAAGGTGGGTGCGGTGAATGACCAGTACCGCCTATTTCAATAGCAATTGGATTGTCAGTGACAGATCAGTGCCTTCAGATCGAGCCTAAAAGTCGGACTGTCAGACAGGCTCGGCCACAAAAACAGGAATCCTGCGGGTCGTTTTCGCCTGATAGTCATTATAAGGGGGATACGCCTCGGCACTGGCATCCCACAGTTTTTGCCGTTCTGGTTCATCCGTGACTTCTCTCACACGCATATTGAACACTTCGGTTTTATCCCGGATCTCTGCCAGCGGATTGGCTCGTAGGTTGTAAACCCAGACCGGGTTTTTTGGCTGCCCGCCCATTGACCCAATGAGTACGTAAGCATCATCGACCTTCACCCGCATCAGGGGGATTTTTCGCATTGCGCCGGTCTTGTTTCCGACATGCGTGACGATAATACAGGGCATGCCGGTATCAAGCAGGGTACTTCCTTCGGTCCCGCCGCTACCTTCATAGCGTTCTACCTGTTTACGTACCCAGTCCAGCGTCGGTGGAATATAGTCTGTCATTAATAATCTCCTTTTCTGTCCTGATTATGAACTCCATGCAGATTGATTGCCACATAGGGGTAGGCGAGCATTGCCATGAACTAGATCGGATCGGTCGCAGGTTGAGCAAACAGCACTCCCTTGCCTATAATGTCTCATAGACAAATGCGACAATCGCCATTCAGCATCAACTCATCAGAATCAAAGGTAAAGCATCAATATGGATCTTGAGTTCAGTAAAGAAGATTTTGAGTTTCAACAGCAGGTCCGGGAATGGATTGCTGAAAACTATCCCCAGGAAATGCGAGACAGGAAAGCCAATAGCACGCATCTAACGAAAGAAGATCATGTTTACTGGCAGAATGCGCTATACAAGAAAGGGTGGGCTGGGCTGAACTGGCCAGCAGAATATGGCGGACCGGAGTTTACCCCGACCCAGCGTTATCTCTACGATCTTGAAATGGCCAGTGCCGGTGCACCCATGATAGTCCCCTTTGGTCTCGGCATGGTGGCACCTGTGATCATGAAGTTCGGGACGCAGGAACAAAAAGACAAATACCTACCCGGTATTCTTTCCAGCGATGTCTGGTGGTGCCAGGGATATTCTGAACCGGGAGCAGGCTCAGATCTTGCGTCTTTAAGAATGAAAGCCGAGAAGGAGGGTGACCATTACATTGTTAATGGTACCAAAACCTGGAATACCATGGGCCAATATGCCGACATGATTTTTTGTCTGGTCAGAACCAGCAATGAAGATATTCGGCAGCTAGGCATATCCTTTCTGTTGATTGATATGAATACACCCGGCATAGACGTGGTACCGATTCAAACCATCGATTGCCCACCGGAAGGGTATCAGGAAATCAACATGATCCACTTCACGGATGTAAAAGTCCCTGTGGAGAATCTGATAGGCGAGGAAGGTAAGGGATGGACCTGCGCCAAGTATCTTCTTGAATTTGAACGAGGCAATGCCTATTCACATGGTTTAAAGGCCGGACTCGAGCGGGTGAAGCAGATTGCATCTGTCGAGAGCGATGGCGGTGGCACTTTGATGGAAAACCCCGACTTTCGGCGCAAGATGACCGAAACCGAAATTGCCATTTCTGCCATGGAGTTCACCGAACTGCGAATCCTGAGTTCCATATCTACTGGCGGCAATGTCGGTCCCGAGTCCTCATTGTTAAAATGCCGTGGCACTGAACTGCAACAGCAACTCACAGAACTGGTACTGGAAGCGACTGGCAACTACGGAGTACCCTTCGACAATCCCCCGCCTATCAAGGGCTGGAACAGAGAAGCCATTGGACCTGTTTATGCAGCAGCAGCCGCACCGGACTACTTCAACACCAGAAAAGTCTCAATATTTGCCGGTTCAAACGAGATTCAGCGAAACATCATGGCTAAAATGGTACTTGGGCTATAAGTCCTAACTGCCAACATAAGGAGAAACGATATGATCAAGCGCCGGACACTGGTCAAGCTAGCCGCTTCTATTCCCCTGCTGTCGACGGCACCCGCAGTACTCTTTGCGTCGGGATCTGCATCGGACAATATAAAGGGGGCGATGGCTGAATCATCGCTTATCTATCTCACGCCGATTCAGTCTAGTGGCAAGGAAAGTCGCTGCCAATCTGAGGTTTGGTTTACCTACGATGGTGTTGATCTCTTTGTTTGCACAACCATCAAAACATGGCGAGCAAAGGCAGTTGCCAAAGGGCTTGATCGAGCCAGGGTATGGGTTGGGGATCTGGGTGAATGGAAAGGAACGAAGGGTAAATACCGGAAGCTGCCGCAGCTTGATGCACAAGTTTCGATCATCTCGGACAAGAAAGAAGAGCAGAGAGCCCTGGACCTGTTCGGAGATAAGTATTCTCTGGAATGGATTCTCTGGGGACCCAGGTTTCGCAAAGGGCTCGCAGATGGTTCCAGAACGATGCTGCGCTATCGCCCTCTAACGGTTTAGGTGGAGCGATGAACCAGTATCCAAGCTTTTCGGGTTACTTTTCAAGCGACATTCTTATGGTGTCCTTGCCCGGAAACCATGTCTATGTTTTTTAAGCCATCCTTGAACCGCTCCTCGGCAATCCTGTCAGCGATAACCTGCGTGCACAGCCCTGACTCCTCCGCACGACTAAAAATACCTTTCAATGTTTTGCCGATCGCATCGATATGGTTTGTCACCTTACGGTGATCGTAGTCGCTGCGTTCGTAATATATATCGATGATTCCCCCGGCATTGATGACATAGTCGGGTGCATAGATTTTCCCGGTTTTTACTAATAAATCACCAATACCCCTGTGAGCCAACTGGTTGTTTGCAGCCCCCGCAATAACCTGCGCTTTGATTTCAGGGAGTGTGGTTTCAGTGAGAAAACCACCCAGAGCACAGGGTGAGAATACATCCACATCGAGTTTGTGAATATCAACTAGAGCAGTAGGCGTCACATCAATTGTCGCTTTAAGATTCTCTATGACTGTGTTGTTAATGTCGGCAACATAGACCCTGGCACCAGCCTCAACCAGATAAGCAGCAAGTCGTCCGCCGACGTTGCCAACGCCCTGAATTGCAACCTTTAAACCATCAAGGGAATGACTCCCGTACTGTTGCTCGATGCTTGCCTTTATGCCGACAAATACTCCATAGGCAGTAGAAGGGGAAGGATCACCGCTGACCTCACGGCCATCTTCCAGTTTTTTAACACCGACACCGGCAACAAAGGGCGTGCGGCTACCAATCATTTCAAGATCCTCGACACTGGTGCCCGAGTCTTCTGCCGTAATATAGGCACCGTCCAGGGAATTAACAAAATCACCCATGGCACAGAGGAGGTTTTTTGTTTTCTTTTCCCTCGGGTTGGCGACGATGACAGCTTTGCCGCCGCCAAGCGGTAAATTGGCCAATGCTGATTTATACGTCATACCGCGTGACAGCCGCAAGACGTCTGTGATTGCTTCAGTTTCACCTGGATACTGCCACACCCGGCAACCGCCTAGTGCTGGCCCCAGGTTCCGGTTGTGAATAGCGATGTATGCAAGAAGACCACAGCTTTCATCGATGCACTGGAGGACACGTTCGTGCTCGTCAAAGTCAGGAAAGTTCGAAACATCCAGTTGGGAAATATCCATTACATCTACCTCTTCGCCGGTTTCAGGCGGCTTTTGGATCAATTAGTTTAACCCGCTGGGATTCCGTCTGGTCCAGCAGGGAGATCAGGCGGGTTGTTTCAACAGCAACCAACTCGGCACTTTTAGCTTTGATGTGGCCAAAGCCCCGAATCTGCTCTGGAAAGGAAAGAATTTCTGCAATGGCGTTTAAGTTGCTGTCTGTCACTTTTGGCAATAGTTCAACAACAAGCTGCTCGTATTTTTCGATAAGCGACCTTTCGAGCTTGCGATCAGCC
>CAZAZB010000316.1:0-5058 GCA_964489485.1 uncultured Pseudomonadales bacterium
CACTTGCGAAGGAAATAGCCGCAGTGATCTACGTTTCCGGACAAGAACTAGCTAGCCCTTCAAATGGCTTTTTATCATTCATTAATGACACCCTAACATCCGCTATACCCGTTTGTATTCTCGGAAAACTGCATACTCGCCTCAACCACCACTCTTGTATTCCTTTTGATGAATATTCTCCAGATACTTATTAAACCCCTGACAACTGCCTGGCAGGAGTGTCGAGGTCATCAGAGTGGTTGTTGCCAACTTGTTCATCATTTTGTCCTTGTTTCTTTTTTGATTCCGGGCGGGGTTTGTCTTCGCCCCAGTTAGTGACGTACAGTGTTACCAATGGATGATTGGTATACTACGCGGCTAAAACGACATGTCTACAATGTGTACATGTACATGTCGTGTTTTGAAGCAGACATAAGGAGATCGCCATCTGACGCAGAAGTATATTTTTGGTGTTTAGATGCCCAAATGAACGTCTTCTTATGTCTCCTTAGAAAAGAGACCATCGCTATAGGGACCACACTTACAATCACCAACAGTATGAACAGCAAGCTGACAGGAAAAATAATATGACAATTGGCGTTGGCGGATCAACCGCAGAAACTGAACTGGACAAGCTCAGCAACATGGCCGCAGATCTTGCACCCATCGGTCAGGGCGAATATTCGGCTCGACTGAAACGCGCCCAACAATTGATGCAAGATCAGGGGATTGCCGCCCTCTATCTCCATGCAGGCACCAGCATGACCTATTTCACTGGCACCATCTGGCACCCCAGCGAAAGAATGGTTGGCGCCCTGATTCCAGCAAAGGGGGATATAGGCTATATCTGCCCCACATTTGAAGTCGGCACCCTGAAACAGTACATGGGTGTATCCGGCACTGTTCATAATTGGGAAGAACATGAAAGTCCTTACGACCTGTTCCGGGCATTGCTCCTGAACAGCAAAGTAACATCCGGTAAGATTGCGCTGGACGAATCCTGCCCGTTTTTTGTCAGCAACGGCATTGCCCTTGCCGCACCGGAATATCGCTATATCAATGGCGATTGCATCACGGCCGCCTGCCGCCAGATTAAATCTTCCCATGAAATCGCCATCATGCAGCGGCTTAAGGATATGACGCTGACAGTGCAGAGGGCCGCCGCCCGTATCTTGCGCCCGGGCATTCCTGTTGCCGAGGTAAAATCCTTTATCCATGCCGCCCATAAGAAAGTCGGCGCCCCGACTGGCGCCTATTTCGTGATTGTTCTATTCGGGCCCGACAGCGCCTACCCCCACGGTGTCAAAGAGCCAAAGAATCTGGAAGACGGCGACATGGTGTTAATTGATACGGGGTGCTCTATTTTCGGTTACATATCCGACATCACCCGAAGCTATGTTTATGGCACGCCAACAACTCGCCAACGTCAAATATGGGAGATTGAGAAAGAGGCGCAGGCCGCTGCTTTCTCCGCGGCTCAGGTGGGCACAAGATGCGGCGATGTCGATCTGGCCGCTCGAGCCTGTCTTGAAAAATATCAACTAGGGCCAGATTACAAACTGCCCGGCCTACCCCACCGTACTGGCCACGGTATCGGTATGGATATTCACGAATGGCCCTATTTACATTCAGGGGACAACAACACTCTTACGCCTGGCATGTGCTTTTCAAATGAGCCGATGATCTGCGTTCCCGGCGAGTTCGGCGTTCGTCTGGAAGATCATTTTTATATGACTGAGAACGGCCCCAAATGGTTCACTGAACCCAGCCTGAGCATTGATGACCCGTTTGGCTATAACGAATAACGAATATTCTAAAGTGCTCTGCCTGGGATACATCAAGCTGTCACTTGCATCCACGCCAGGTGAAGACTAGACTCTTTTCCAGATTTACGACATGACCTTAATGACGACATGTTATGAAAATTCAATTAGTACAGGAATATTCGGTGGTATCAACAGGAATTGGCAAAACAAAGAAATGGCATATCCGCTGGGATCTGTTACTGCGCTACCGACTGATCGAGATCATCGCGCTGTGGGAAGGACGCCTGACCACCAATCATCTATGCGATACGTTCGGCATTGGCAGGCAGCAGGCATCGAAGGATATCAATACCTACCTTGCAGAGATCGCGCCTGGCAATCTCGTCTACGACAAGCACCTTAAGGGGTACAAACCGGTTGCGACATTCACACCGACTGTGACATCGGGTATTTCAGATGAGTACCTGCATCTCCTGCACCGCAATAATGAACTGAGCCATACCTTCGAGTCTTTGTCATTGCAGGTCGCCAATACCGAGGTGCTGGCTGTTCCCGTGCGCAATATCCGACCAGAGATTATTCGGCCGATTGTGATTGCAGCACGACAGCATCGCCGCCTGGAAGTGGACTACGTTTCCATACAACATCCTAACCGTGAAGGCCGCGTCATTGTGCCGCACACACTGGTCTTTACCGGGCTGCGCTGGCATGTGCGCGCCTGGTGCGAGAAGAATCAGGATTACCGCGACTTTGTCCTGAGCCGCTTTCGCGGTGTGCCGGATTTGATGGACACCTCGGAACATCTGGCGGATGGGGATAAGGACTGGAATACCCGCGTCACCTTGCAGATTAAACCGGACACGAGACTGGACAAGGCACAGAGGCAGGTAGTGGCGGAAGACTACGGCATGAAGCGGGGACTGTTATCAATCAAGCTCCGGGCAACACTGGTGCAGTACGCATTGCAGCAACTGGGTATCGACGCGAAGATCGTTGATGGCATCCCGGAGGCGCAGCAGATTATCATTGCCAACAGAGACAAGATATCCCGTTGGTTGTTCTATGAGTACAATGGCAGATAAATCATGATACAAGCACAAAGAAAAGAGCAGGCCCCGTCCATAACTCAAAGAGAGAGGAGTAAAGCAGCACGTTTTGAGGCGATCACCGCCGCGGCGAACAGCGCCTTTCGTGCCAGGGGATACAACAAAACCAGTATTCAGGACATTGCAGAGGAAGCGGCCGTCTCACCGGCGACTGTCTATAACTACTTCGGCACCAAAATAGCCATCCTTACCGAACTAATTGAACCGAATGTCGCCCAGGTTCAACAGGCGGCCAGGAAGGTGCTGGCTGATCCGCCGGATGACCCCTGTGCCGGAATTCTCGCGCTGTGCCAGTGCTACGAACTCAGTCCCGAATGGCGAGATCGGGATCTGCTAATGCCTTTTGTCGAAGAACTCTTCCTGTCTCGCGACTCGAGTGACAACCCTTTGCAAGTTGGTATTGATTCCCAGGCAAAGGATTTGGCGAGCTTAATCGAGTGGTATAAATCATTAGGCCGTGTTGATGACCGATTAAATATAGAGGATCTGGTCGTTATCATTACCAGTCTGTATCAGTACCACTTGAAAGACTTTTTATATTCAGACCCGCCAGAAACGCCAAGTGATGAAGATGCAGCGCAGATGCCAGCATTACGCCGCAGAATTCAGAGCACCCTGTCAGGGGTTTTGAGTTAGCAGGTTACTTGCCGCCCATGACATCCGGTACGTGATTCGAACAGTGAAAATGAATCATTTTCCAGTCACCCGCCAATCGCTGCCAGACTTCAGTACATCGAGCGTCCTGACTGACCTTTCCCAGGGCGCCAAAATCGGCAGCGAAGTGGATGAGATAGGTAACTAAAGCCGCATCGCCGATTATCGAGATATCTTCATCTCTTGGCTCCATTTTTGCCTCCTTATCACCTGCGACGGAAGCAAGCATTTTCCAGAGTTCAACAATATGATTGACGCCAAAGTAGTTGCTTTGGTTCAGGTTATACCAGACCAGAATATCCTCCGGTGCCATATTGGACTCAAGAAAAGGCCAGTCTGCAGTTTTATTCGCGTTAAGGAAGCCCTTGTGCAACGTGGCAATAACTTCCTTGTCTGTTGTGGTTGCCTGGTCAATCATTTTATTTCTCCTGTTCTTGTCTGGTATACATTTATATTGCGGATCGAGCTTGGCCAATTTTCCTGACAACGGCGGCTTGTTCCTCCACCGGGTTCAGCAGCATTAAGGCGATTTCATCAATACCGATTGCGGCGTACTCTGACAACTTGTTGGCTAGCGTCGCGGGGGTGGCCATCAGTGTTATTTTTTCGATGACGTCAGGTGTATACAATTTCATCACGGCCATTGGCCCTTGCTCAACCTGTGTCCGCACGAGTTCTTCTCCATCAACGGCACCTACGGCCAATATCGCTGCTGTTTCCTGGGGGAAGGTTGCCAGCATCCCTGCGACTGATGCACGGTAGGGATCGAGGTCCTCGGCAATGGCGGCAATGACATGAGCGGTTATGCGAAAAGCCGAGCGGTCTCGCCCCGCTTTTTCGATCGCCTGTTCGACCCGTTCTACACTGGCCTTCATATAGTCGAACGAGGCACCAACACTGATAGACAGTCCGTCTCCTATCTGTCCTGCGAGTTCTGTCATCCTCGGACGAATTGCCATCACATCGATTGCAGGTACAGGACCGAGTGGATTAAGTCGAAACCCTTCAAACTTGAAATCTCGATGTTCAACGCGCATATCTCGACCAGCGCATGCCTCTCGAAGGCTCGTGACAAAGCCATGGGTAGACATTACCGGCTTGATGATTTCGCGGCCTAACTGGGCAACCAGTGGCGCAGCACCCGTGCCTACTTGCACCCTAATCCGTCCTGGACCTAGCTCGGAAAGGGACATGAGCTCCATCGCCATGAGGCCCGGATGGCGACCTGCAGTCCCCAGGCCAACCAGACCGATCTCGATGTGTTCTGTTAGTGCCAGATAAGTGGCGCTAGGCACCACAGCATCATGAAAGCCTAAATGCTCAGCTGACCAGACTCCATCCAGTTTTGCTTTGTCTGCGGCTTGCACAACCGCTACCGTTTCTTCTAGCCCGCCAAATCCGCCGAACAGCACACTGAGTCTCATCTCTAGTCTCACTCCAAGGTATCAGTTACCAGCTTCTGCTGACCTTGAATTTTTAGTACAGGCTTTAGTCAGCACCCCGGTAATCATTTTTATCAGGGCGATTATCATAACGAGTTATTAATTTAGAGT
>CAZAZB010000317.1:0-5030 GCA_964489485.1 uncultured Pseudomonadales bacterium
CTATCCTGAAAACATTAAAAAAATGGTCGTCATTGAAGGAACCGGCGGTCCCGGTTGGATGATGCAGGATAAACCTGTCCATGAACGGATGCGTGAATGGATCGAGTCAAATCGAACAATTTCCGGACGATTGCCGAAGCGATATCCAACACTGGAAGATGCGTATAAGCGAATGCATGAAGCAAATAGCCACCTACGTGATGATCAGGCACGTCATCTGACGATTCATGGGACTAATCAGAATGAGGATGGAACCTATTCATGGAAATTTGATAACTACACTCATGTGATGTCTCCCTATGATATGAATCAGGAACAAACAAGAGAGTTGTGGTCGCGAATCGATGCGCCCTTGCTGCTTGTTAGCGGAACAGAAAGTTGGCATGGTCAGGGTAAAGGCGAAGACCCCGCCACCCACTTTCGCAAGGCAAGGCATGTGATGATCGAAAAAGCGGGCCATTGGGTACACCACGACCAGCTTGATAAGTTTCTGGACATCTCTCGTTCATTCTTTGCAGAATAGCGGAGCGATAGCCAGGCGCAACGATGTTCCCTGGCAGGCTGCTGAAAATCGACCGTGATTCGGAAAGTGTTTTCGTCTCGCGATCTACAGGCCATTCTCTCTGACATGTTCTATCAGGGCATCACGGATCAGTATGCCGAGATCCTTCACAACGACATCGCTTCCGAACGCTTTTACCGCATGGGCTCCGATATAGCTGTTTGTTGCAATCTTGTAAGTTTGTCCCGGTATTATTGAAGGGATACTCGAATGGTCCTCACTCTCTCGACCGAGTAGTTTAAGATAGTCGGAACCTTTGATGGTCATGGTCACCAGCTTATTTTCGAATGGCTCTATGTTCCAAAAGTGGCGGGCCGTCACAACACCTGCTGAAATGTTGTCCCTGATGCCGTCTATGTTGTAGTAACCGAAATCAGCTCCAGCCCGTTGCGCGATAACTTGTTCGAACAAAACCTGCAGTTCTGTTTGCGATAGGTCTTGTGGTGCGTTTGCAATTTCAACATCGACGAGAGCCTCGACCTTTTCTTCCCAGTAGTTGACCAATTTCAATACACTGGTGTCTGGGGGTGGTAACTGGCTCGCTGGAATGGGATGTCCGCCGCTTAGTTCCGCGATATTGTTGCGATCGGTATCGACGGTTAGGCGTATATATCCAAGATGGGAACCATAACGGTTGGCCTGGGTAATGTAGGTACTCCCGACTTTCACAATGGGGTCGACCAGCGTGTGAGAATGAGCCCCGACGATCAGATCTATCCCTGCAACTTGTTTTGCCAGATTCTTTTCCGGTTCAAATCCAACATGGGATAAGACAATAAGAATATCGACCAACGGTCTTACCAGTGCGACCTGTTCTTTCAAAACCTTCACCGGATCAAGGAATATCACACCTTCATTTCCAGTCGGTGTCACCATGTTGGGCGTCAGTTCTGTGATCAGTCCGATGACACCTACCCGAATGCCGTTGACATCTATCAATCGATTTTCGCCGTCACTGATGAGTTCTTGCTCCGGTGTAAACTCGTTTGCGCCCAGAAGTGGGTGGTTTGCGATCTCGCGGAATTTTTTAATATGCAGATAACCCTGGTCAAATTCGTGGTTGCCTATCAATCCGACATCGTATCCCATGGCGTTCATGACATGGAAAATCGGCAGTCCCTTAAACATGGTGGAGACAGGTGTACCAGAGACAGCATCACCTGCATCCAGAAACAGAACGCCAGGGTGTTGCTGCCGTTGTTTCTTAACAAACGCGCTGATCCTTGCTGCCCCTGCGTAGCTTTGTTCTTCCTTGATATGACCATGAAAATCGTTGGTATGGATAATGACCAGTTCACGAATATCGGCGGACAGTGCCCCGGATATTAGCAGACCAATAGTTAAACATAGTGTTTTTATTGCCAGGCTGTGTGGACGTTTATACATTCGTCGGTATCTCCAGATCAGGATTGAACCATTTAATCAGGTCGGGATTTTCGGCCCGACAATAGGTATGGGAAAGCCCCTCTATCGGGCGAAAGACCAGGTTTGCCCCTGCTGCCATGAGTTCCTGTTGCGCCATGTAGGCAGTCTCGATGGGGAACATCCAGTCGATGGTACCGTGAACCAGATAGATATCGCGGTTGTTGGCATATTGCATGCGATTCGACATGGGAATTTCAGGATGGAGTACACCGGAAAAAGGGGCAAGGTGGGTGAATGGAGACTTCTCCTGTAGCCCGGCCATCAAGGTGTAGGTACCGCCATCCGACATTCCCGTTAGCATAATATGATCTTCATCGATGGCATGTTGCTGCTTGACGAAATCCAGCATTGCCGTTAACGGTCCTAGATCAAGTTCTTCGCCCATCAATGACCAGGTGTTTGCCTGGGATGTAGGCGCCATCAGGATAAAACCCCTTGTTCGGGCTTCACGCAACCAGGACCAGAGAAAATCGGCGCCATGACCTGTACCACCATGCAAGGCAACGACGATGGATGCTGGTTCATCCTTGTCCAGATACTCAGGGATGTAGAGTGTAAAGCCGCCACGGGTAGTTCTTTCGTTATCAGCATTCAGGATGCCAACCTGTTCACCTGGACGGTCAATGTTTAGCTTAGCCAGTAAGGTGGCATTTTCCCGCGCATCTTGTTCCAGAAAATATTGGCTAACGGGCGTCAGGATATTTGCGATTGGGTATATCGATTCTTGTGCGCGGCACTGGGCTCGCATGGCTTTTAATGTCGCCATGGTGTCATTGCTGCGATCTGTCACGCCATCGCAGGCTCTCAGTGCATACATGGCGCCATCACTAAGTCTTTGGCCGAACTGTTCAATCTCGTTGGGGAAGTTGAACTGGGTAAACGCTTCGTATGAAGCCTGTAATTCCTGTTGAAAAGGGGCAATGAATTCCGCGAGGCCATCGATTCTGGAAGGATGCATGTTTTTTTGCACCTGCTCAAATGCTTCCATTGTGGTCAGGAGCTTCGGTGCAATATCGGTGATTGCATCAGCCAGCAGGTCATTGTCTGTTGTCATTTCTGTGGTAATCGTTTGTGGTTATTAGTCAGGAATGTGTTTAATAGATGATAGAATGCGATTGCAACTATACGTTATTTGAGTTTACTTTTGGCTGGTTTCACATTTCATATTCCGCCTCCTTGTTATGAGGAGGTGGACACTCTGTACTTTGATGAGGACATCATCGTAGCGGTGAAGCCTTCTGGGCTTCTGTCCGTCCCGGGACGTATTGTTAAAGATTGTGCATTTTCCCGCCTGCAGAAAGAATTTCCAGACATATCGATTGTGCACAGATTGGATCTTGATACCTCTGGTCTTATTATCTATTCGCAATCTAAAGTTGCGACTTCAGATTTGAATCGGCAATTCAGAGAGAGGCTGGTGACGAAAGAGTATACCGCCGTCGTCTATGGTGACGTCCTGGAGGATACTGGAGAAGTGGAAATAGCAATTCGCCCAGACCCGGAAAACCGGCCGCGGCAACTCGTCGATCAGGAAAATGGGAAATGGTCTTTAACACGATTTGAAGTTCTGGAACGAAGCTCAAATCAAACGAGAATAGCGCTATTTCCGTTGACTGGTCGTAGCCACCAGCTGCGGGTTCACATGGCAGAAATTGGCCACCCCATTTTGGGCTGTGACCTTTATGCACATGAAGAAGCATTCAACAGATCAGACAGGCTAATGTTACATGCTACCAAAATTGGTTTTTTTCACCCTGTATCAAAGGAGTGGCTAACCTTCGAAAGTCAGCCACCTTTTTGAGGGCTACTAGCCTTTTTTATCCTTCTTCAACTTGCGCTTCTCCTTGAGTGTTTTCTGCGCCTTTGATTTATCGTTAACTTTTCTTTTGTCTCTGCTTTTAGCCATTTTATCCTCCGTTAACTACCTATTCTCAGCATCCAGTCCACATGTGGACAAGCCGATGAGTGTGCGAGCGGTAGCGTGGTATAAATGATTGTAATAGATATCAGATCGCGCCATGTTGTGCCGAGCGGATTCCGATCCAGATGGGTATTTCTATTTAAATAGTTCTATAGAGACGAGTGCTTCATTATCATGGTCCTCCTCTGCTAGTCTTTTTGTGACATGAGCAGTATGATTTTAGGCATTGTATCACTTCCCCGGATGGCAGTCTCGATAGCGGCCGATGAACGAAAGCGACAAGGCGTTGGCCATGGCGACAATCATAGGGTCGCTCAGTTACTCTGATCGGTGAGGCAAATCGGTAAGACGACTGTAGATCAGTCCATACATCAGTCCATAGATAGATCCGATAAGTATCCACATTGCCCCGTTTACGAGGGCTGATGCCCAGACGAATGTGTCTGCCATCCCACTGGGAAGGGAAACTGAATGTACATCGGGTAGCGGAGTCGTGATGATGTGTGGACTGACCAAAAAGATCACACCAATAATTTTTAATAGTGGGATAGATGAAAAAGAGAGGAGTGCCAACCCCGTACCGGTACAAAAAACGGTTGCTAGCCACCACAACTGTCTGCTGCCTAGTTCCGCAGCCATAGAACCCGGTAGTTCAGGTGGTAGACCCAGCGAGGGTGCCACAAAAAAGGTTAGGTAGCCTGCTATGCCCCATAGAAGTCCTGAATGCCAGGTTGGGGAATCAGGTCTCGTGGACATGGCTGCACCCAGGAGCAATGAAAAACCCAAGGCTGTGACTATATTTGCCGCGGCTGTAAAAAGCGTACGTTCCAGCCCCTCTGTGGGGTGCCATTCTTTGTGATTTGACTCGGGTTCATACTCTTCTGCGGCGAGAATCAGGGGGACGAGTTCGAGTTGTTGCGCGAAGGTAAGAAAGAGGCCTGCGACAATTCCGGAGAAGGCGGCAGCAATCAGAATTCTTTTTAATTGGTTGGCCACTACTACACGCGAATTTGTATTCAGTGGCAGGGAAACCCTGCTGCGTGACGGGTGTCATGCGCCGCATTGTGTATGACATCTGTTTCAGCGAATCCTGCCAAAAAAAGCAATGCGAAACCCAAAATA
>CAZAZB010000318.1:0-5011 GCA_964489485.1 uncultured Pseudomonadales bacterium
GTGTGGTTAACTTTCCTCTGGGTGACAAGGCTGCTATTCGCATCATGGGCGGTGCTCTGGATTACGCCGGTATTACCGACTATGTCAACGTGTATCAGCTGGATTCCAATGGCTCCCCTGTCGCACCAAGCGGTGTCCTGTCGAATGACGCTTCTTTCCGTAATGTCAAAGATGCAGATGATGTGGATATTAAGTACGGCAGAATTTCCCTGTTATGGGAGCCTTCTGACTCAATTAAAGCCGTTCTCGCCTACCAGGCACAGTCTGACGATATCGGTGGACGCCGACAGAGCACAACGGGCGAGGATGGATTTGGCAGAGCATATAAGGACTACGAAAACGGTTCGATCCAACTGGAGCCTTCTTCACGAAATGTTGATATGTTCAGTCTGGAAGCAGATTTTGACCTGGGGTTTGCAACGCTGACATCAAGCAGTTCCTACTATGAGCACCAGGGTGAGAGCATCAGCGAGAACACAGGTTTCTATGCCCAGATTGGCTTCCTGCCCTTCTACTACAATCACCCTCGTCCCATGGCTTCTGCTGAACGGACATTCGAGAACAATGCTTTTGTTCAGGAATTCAGACTCGTCTCCAGCGGTGACAATACAATTGATTGGGTCGTCGGCGCCTACTATATGGACCAGGATCTGAACTCAACGCAAAAGAGCTATTTACGTGGTTTCCAGGCATGGTGGAATGCCGCTGACGTCTTCGGTGTAGGTTCTCCGTTGAATGAATCCTTTGTCTTATCCGAGAACGACTTCGACTATGAGCGGGATGAAAACTTCAAGGACACCGCCCTGTTCGGTGAAATCACTTACCATGTTTCGGACACTTTTCGGGTAACGGGCGGTCTTCGATATTTCGACAATGAATTCACCAACAACACAAGAATGTCGGTCGGTTTATACAGCTTCTTCAATATTGTTGATACGGCAAGCTTCAAGACCAGCGAAAACGATACGCTGTTCAAGGTCAACTTTGCCTGGGATCTTAGCCAGGATCACATGGCCTACGGCACCATCTCCGAGGGTTATCGACGCGGCGGAACCAACGCCGTACCAGTCTCCGGTCCATTCGCTGAGGACCCGGGTTTCCAGCGTTTTGACTCTGACTCGGTGGTCAACTATGAGTTAGGCATCAAGGGCTCAACCAGCCTCTTCCGCTATTCTGCAGCCGTTTTCTATGTCGATTGGAAAGATATCCAGGTGAACACTGCAACAACCAACTGGGCTTTCTTTGCTGCAGTTAACGGTGATTCAGCCCGTAGCCAGGGACTGGAACTTGAGGTCGATGGTTTTATTGGTGAACGTCTGCACTACGCGGTGGGTTATGCCTATGTTGATGCAGAGTTAACAGGCGATGTGTTGAACCCGACGGGTGGCGTTCTGGCGCTGGATGGCGCACAGCTTCCCGGCACGGCGGAGCATACATTTAACATCGCCATTGATCATACCTCTGAACTTTTTGGTATGCCCTGGATAAACAGGCTTGGCGGTTACTATCAATCCACAACACAGAATGCTGTCAACGCGGACACGACCTCTCCAGGAAGATTTAATGTTCAACTCGACAGTTTCTCTATTTGGGATTTTACCTCCACGGTTGAAGGTGAGAGTTGGGCAGTATCGCTTTGGATCAAGAACCTGACCAATGAGAAAGGCATCACGGGTACCTTTACAGAAACCTATATGGGCACCAACCCCGCCCAGAACTACTTCGGTAATGGTAACAAGAACTTTATCGCGGTGCCTAAAACGATCGGTGTCGCACTTCGTTATAAGATGTAGCACTTCGTTGTAGGATCTAGCACTTCATTGTAAGAGCTAGTGCAAGACTCTAATCCAGTGTTGGCCACTTTGGTCAACACTGGAGATTGTTTAAAACGTTGATAGAAAGGCAGCAAACCCACCATAATCCAGGATAGTGAGTGGGTTTATTTTTCCCCACAGGTGACCAACAAATCAATGTCAGCCAACCCCCAATCTCTACCGGAAAATCTAAAGGCAATATCAGCCTTAATCTCACAGCGCCGTTTTCAAGATGCCAGCCATCTGTGTGAAACTATTTCGGCACTTTATCCAGAATCTGCAGCACTTCACCTTGCCTGGTGTCACGCGCTGAAACAATCTGGACAATTTGAAAAGATGCTTGAGGTTATCCTGCCAATTCATTCGATGGCGAATCAGCCAGATACTGAAACGATACAAATTAATCTCTGCGCAACAGAGGCATACATTTTCACCGGAAAAAAAGCAGAAGCCATTACGCTCATGACAACAACCGAGAAACTTACCGCCAACGATCATGTCAGGCTGCAGCATGTGGCAGAAATGTATAGTCATTGTCTGGAGTATCGCGCCGCGAGTCGTTGTTATCGACATTCCTTGAAAATCGCTGGTAACACTTCCACCAATAGAGCCACCTATCAATACAATCTTGCGGCGTCACTAATTTCGCTGGGAGAACTTGAAGAGGCGGAAGAATTACTTGACCAGGTCATACTGTCAAACCCACAAGATTTTGATGCCTACCAGAACAGATCTACCTTAAGACGACAGACCCTTGAACAAAATCACATCAAAGAGCTCAGGCATCGCCTGGGTGAGTTAACGGATGGTCGTGGTGTGACGCAACTCTGCTACGCCCTCAGCAAAGAACTGGAAGACATTGGTGACTTTGAATCGTCTTTCCAATACCTGAAACAGGGTGCAGACGACCGACGAAAACGTATGAAATACGATGTCGGGAGCGATGTAGATACCATGGCAGCGTTACAATCAGTTTTTTCTGCCGAATTCGTCAAGCCCCGACTCATGCCATTAGGTGCACAAGAAGTCCGGTCAGGCCGCACAACCCCAGAGAAGAGAACACCTGATGGTGCAGTCCCTGACACCAAAACACCAATCTTCATCTGTGGATTGCCACGCAGTGGTACAACGCTTGTGGATCGGATAGTCTCTTCCCATTCAGACGTCACGAGCCTTGGTGAAATTAACGACTTTGCGCTGGGGCTGGTTCGCAGCGCCGGACGCCAGATGGGCAAGCAGGCACTGGTACACCTCTCCCGTGATCTGGATCACAAGGCCCTGGGACAGTCCTACCTGGAAAGCGTTCAAGGTTATGTTTTTCAGACTCGTCATTTTATTGATAAAACACCGGCAAATTTCCTGTACCTGGGTTTGGTTTGTCTCTCCCTTCCAGAAGCCAGAATTCTCCACCTGAAGAGACATCCAATGGACAGCTGCTATGCGATGTACAAGACGCTCTTCCGCATGGGATATCCATTTTCTTACAACCTGGATGATATCGCCGACTACTACATTGCCTACGATAAGCTCATGAGGCATTGGCGTAGTCTACTGGCAGGCAGGTTCCTCGATATAGATTACGAGCAACTGGTCTCGGAACCCCTGAACCAAAGCCAGACAATAATTGATCACTGCAGGCTCCACTGGGAGGACGCCTGCGCAAACTTCCACTTGAATCCAGCACCTGCCGCGACCGCCAGTGCTGCCCAGGTCAGGCAACCAATTTACACCTCTTCTGTCGCGCGCTGGCGACGCTATGAAAAGGAACTCAAACCCCTGGCAATTCGATTGGAAAATGCTGGCATCAGGATTGACTGAGATGGACTTTTTTAGATTTATTACACCGTACGCCAGAATGGCTCCATTCCATTGCATTGAGCTACAAACCAGTTTACGAATGACAACATCATTTTCTGAGAGGAACTAGGCAGATGACATCTCTTCTTTACCCAACAACAAATCTGCTGGCAATCGAGCAAATGGTCATCGAACGTGGCCAGGGCGTCTATGTAGTCGATACCGGGGGAAACCAGTATCTGGAAGGCATGTCCGGCCTCTGGTGCACCAGCCTTGGTTATGGCAATGAGGAAGTCAGTGCCGCAGCACAGGCGCAAATGAACAAGCTCTCTTATGCACACATGTTTGGTGGCAAGACACACCCTCTGGCGATAGAGCTCGCAGACAAGCTCGCCTCCATGGTGCCGATTAAGGACGCTCACGTTTTTTTTGGCAACTCGGGAAGTGATGCCAATGATACACTGATTAAATTGCTCCAGTACTATTTCAACGGCCTTGGCAAACCGGCGAAAAAGAAGATCATCGCGCGGGAACGTGCCTATCATGGCGTTAGCATTGCAGCCAGCAGCCTGACAGGCTTGCCAACGACCCATGCTGGCTTCGATGTCCCTTTCAAGACCATGGGTATCATTCGCGTAGACGCGCCCCACTATTATCGGCAGCGACTTGTTGGCGAAACTGAAGATGAATTTACATCAAGATTGATGGCCAACCTGGAAAACACAATCCTTGCCAACGGCGCCGAATACATTTCCGCGATGATCATAGAACCCGTCACCGGAGCGGGTGGTGTCGTTGTACCACCTGCCGGATATTTTCAGCAGCTACAGGCGCTGCTCTCCTCCTATGACATCTTGTTATGGGATGACGAGGTGATTTGCGGCTTTGGTCGCACCGGCAATGACTTCGGATCAACGACATTTGACTTTAAGCCTGACCTGATGACATTTGCCAAGGGCCTGTCTTCTGGTTATATCCCGATCAGTGCTTCTATTATTTCCGGCGACATGTATCAGGTCATTGAGGAAGCCAGCCGTGCGGCAGGTGTATTTGGCCACGGTTATACCTACACGGGCCATCCTGTTGCCTGCGCCGTTGCATTGAAGGTATTGGAGATTTACGAACGGGATAACATCTTCGAGAAGGCAGCCAGTACCGGCACCTATTTACAGGCCAGGCTAGTCGAACTGGATCAACATCCGCTGGTCGGCGAGGTCCGGGGGGTTGGCATGATTGCCGCCGTCGAAATGGTCGCCAATAAGCAGACAGGTGAACCTTTCCAGGATGGACGCATCGGCGCTTTTGCACAACAACGATGTCAGCAGAACGGTCTAATCCTTCGTACTGTGGCCGCCAGCAGCCTGGCCATTTGCCCGCCATTGACGACAACAAAAGAAGAG
>CAZAZB010000319.1:0-4989 GCA_964489485.1 uncultured Pseudomonadales bacterium
GTAACCCGTATTATTGAGATGGAAATTCCCATTCCCTACAACGAAGATCAGCCCTTTATGGCGAAGGCGAGTCCCGAAGCGCTTGAATCCATGCCCTGGTTGTATCCGGATTTTGTCACAAAGGAAGGACATCTTCGCCTGTCCATTCATGCACTTCTTGTTGAAGCTCCCGGTATACGCCTGGTCGTCGACACCTGTATCGGCAACGATAAACCCCGGGGGATCACTGGCGGACAGAGCTTACAGACAGATTTTTTGCAGAACTTTGAATCCACTGGCTGGCGTCGTGAATCGGTTGACCAGGTCGTTTGTACGCATCTGCATGTGGATCATGTTGGTTGGAATACCATGAAGGTAGAAGATCGCTGGGAGCCTACTTTTCCGAATGCCCGTTACCTCATTGGACGTAAAGAATATGACTACTGGCGTCAGGATGAGAGTGAAGATCAGGTACCGGTGATGAATGACTCGGTCCAGCCAATCTTTGATGCTGGTCTGGCAGATCTTGTTGAGACTGACCATATCATTTCGGATGAATTGAGGTTGATACCCACCATCGGTCATACACCCGGGCATGTCAGTGTCATGATAGAGTCGCAGGGAGAAAAGGCGATGATAACGGGAGACTTTATGCACCACCCTTGTCAGATTGCGCACCCGGATTGGACGGTTAGTTTTGACGTTGATCAATCCGCTGCAGCAGCATGTCGTGAGAAGGTACTTTCTGAGTTAGCGGATTCTTCTGTGCTTGTGATTGGTACGCATTTTGCCTCACCCACTGCGGGAAATATTGTATCCGGTGATGGCCAGTTCAAGTTTGTTTCTTAAGGTTTTTACCTTGCCAGCCTGATAAGCCCGATTAGTAGGCGCCGCAGTTATCATCGATCTCGCTTAGATACATGTCGATTTTCCGCTGCCTTTCCTCGTTGGAGAGAATAGTATATTCGCCGTCTGCACCCTTGACCCTGGCACGGGCGCGACTTTCGTAGCTGGTAAGATTCTGCCGGGATCTATCACAATTAGCCTGCCTGGCGAGTGCCAGTCTCTGAACCTCTGCCTCAACTTCCTGTTGGGCACGGCGTTCTGCTTCGGCATCTTTTTTATCTGATTCAGATTGATCGTTAGAGTTTTCTGCTGTTGGGTCAGAAACATCGGCCGATTTCGATGGATCAGGAAGGTCCAGTATCCCAAAACGGTGTTTCTTGCTCATTCGCGTGGCTTTCACACCCTTTGGAAGATCTTGCGAGAAATTCGTCACGCCATTCTCATCGACCCAGGTGTAGTAGGGGGCATTTTGTGCAAATGAAGCTGCCCCCGCTCCCAGAAGGAACACCGTCACCATCAGTTTTGAGATTGTCGCTTTCATATTTAAATGTCTAAGAATTTCTCGCCCTATTACCTGACCCTATAACTAAGGACAGTTAAATACCCTGTTGGTTCATCTTTCGCCCTTCCTGGAACTGCAGAATCAGGCTGTAGATCACAGGCAGTACAAGTAGATTTAGAACCATCACCGTCAGCATACCACCAAGCATGGGTGCAGCAATACGGTGGGTTACATCAGATCCGGTCGCGCTACTCAGCATAATCGGAATAAGCCCTGCCATTGTAGATATGGATGTCATCGCAACGGGTCTCACACGCTTGGATGTGGCACTCAACACCGCATCTTTTACTTCTGCAACTGTCAACGGGACATCACTCGCCGCATGCCGTTTTGACATCTCTTCGTCGATAAAGCTCAGAACGAGAACACCGATTTCTGCCGCCATTCCCGCGAGGGCAATAAACCCGACGGCGACACCAACAGACATATTGTAGTCATTGAAGTAAATCAGCCAGATGCCGCCGATCAATCCGAAGGGAATCGACATCATGACGATGACCGGTTCAGTAATATTCCGAAAGTTGAAGTACAACAATAGAAAGATGATGAGCAGTGTCAGAGGCGCGACGATTTGCAGTCGTTGTGCCGCACGCTCCATATACTCAAATTGCCCAGACCAGGTAATCGTGTAGCCTGCAGGGACATCGACCTCCTCAGCGAGTACCTTCTTGGCTTTTTTTACGAAGCCTCCGATATCAGAACTCGACAGATCGACATAGATCCACGCATTGGGTCTGGCATCTTCACTCTTGATCACCGGTGGTCCGCGGTCATACCTGATCTCTGCCAGCATCTCGAGGGGGATCTGGTTGCCGAGTGGCGTTGGTACGAGTACCCGTTTCAATGATTCCAAATCGCCACGAAGTGATCTGGGGTATCGCACATTAACAGGATACCGTTCCAGACCTTCTACGGTTTCTGTGACATTCATTCCCCCGATAGCGCTTTGGATGACATCCTGAACATCTCCTGTGGTCAATCCATAACGTGCAGCTGCTTCCCGATCGATGTCAAAATCGAGATAGTAGCCACCTACCGCCCGATCTCCGAAAGCAGAGAGTGTCTCCGGTATCTGTTTCATGGCCATTTCAATATCCAGCGATACCCGCTGTAAGACGTTAAGATCCGGCCCGGAAACCTTGATGCCAATGGGTGTTTTGATACCCGTCGACAGCATGTCGATTCTTGTCTTGATCGGCATAGTCCAGGCATTCGCAACACCGGGGAAGTTGATTGCCTTGTCCATTTCAGCCATTAGTTCTTGCGTTGTTTTGTTTGGGTCTGGCCAATGTTCCTTGAGATGCAATCTAATGGTGGTTTCCATCATTGACAGAGGCGCTGCATCTGTTGCTGATTCGGCCCGACCGATTTTGCCAAATACATGGTGAACCTCCGGGAATGTCTTCAGGATTTTGTCCGTCTGCTGGAGAAGCTCTTTCGCTTTAGTGATTGAGATACCAGGAAAGGTTGTAGGCATATAAAGGATATCACCCTCATCCAGTGGCGGCATAAACTCACTACCGAGCTGTGAATAGGGGTAATAGGTTGCGCCCAGTAAACCTAACGCGAGTACCAGAGTGACGGGTCGCCACTTCATGGCAGCCGTTAGTGCTGGTGTATGTATGCCATGCATGAAACGGTTAATTGGGTTTTTCTTCTCTGCCACGATCTTGCCACGAAGGAAATAACCCATCATGACGGGCACTAGCGTAATGGAAAGAATGGCGGCTGCTGCCATAGCATAGGTAGCGGTAAATGCAAGTGGGCTAAAAAGTCTGCCTTCCTGCGCCTGCATGGTAAAAATGGGCAGGAATGATACCGTAATCACCAGCAACGAGAAAAAGAGGGCGGGACCTACTTCCCGGCAAGATTCTCCGATGGTTGTCCAGTGTTCATCTGGTGTCAGATCCCCGCCTTTTTCTTCAACCGCGAGCGCGAGCCGGCTGTGGGCGTTTTCAACCATAACGATTGCGCCGTCGACCATCGTGCCAATGGTAATGGCAATACCCCCAAGGGACATGATGTTGGCATTCAGCCCCTGAAATCGCATCACAATAAATGCCATGAGGATACCAAGGGGCAGGGTGATAATGGCAACAAATGCCGACCTGGCATGTAACAGAAACATGATGACGACGATGCTCACGATGACCAGTTCCTGGATCAACGAGGTATTGAGGCTATCCACCGCGCGTTCGATGAGATCTCCCCGGTCATAGACCGTGACTATCTCAACGCCTTCAGGCAGTCCTGCCTTGAGTTCCTCGAGTTTCGCCCGGACCGCTATAATGGTTGCCAGAGCATTTTCACCGAAGCGCATGATAACGACGCCGCCTGCAACTTCGCCTTCACCATTGAGATCAACAACGCCGCGTCGTAATTCCGGTCCATAATGGACATTGGCAATATCCTTGATTCGTATTGGCGTGCCGTCCTTGTCCACTCCAACCGGGATACTGTTTACATCTTCAAGAGATTTGATATAGCCCAGACCGCGTACCATGTACTCGGTTTCTGCCATTTCGATCAAGCGTCCCCCAACATCATTGTTGGAGCGTTTGATGGCTTGTTTGACTTTGCTGAGAGGAATACCGAAGCGATACAGCGCATTGGGGTCTACTTCAATCTGGTATTGTTTGACATAGCCACCCACACCGGCGACCTCTGAAACACCTTGAACGGTCTGCAGTGGGTAGCGTAGGTACCAATCCTGTATAGACCGGAGTTGTGCAAGATCGTGTTTTCCTGTTTTGTCTATCAGCGCATATTCGTAAACCCAGCCGACCCCAGTCGCATCTGGTCCGAGAGTTGGCGTGATACCGGGCGGCAAGCGATCGCTCACATAGTTCAGGGATTCAAGCACTCGGGATCTCGCCCAGTACATATCTACGTTGTCCTCAAATATGATATAGACGAACGAGAGACCGAAAAATGAGTAGCCTCGTACAACTTTTGTCCTTGGGACCGCCAGCATAGACGTCGTTAGTGGGTAGGTGACCTGATCCTCGACGACCTGTGGAGACTGACCAGGATATTCTGTCAGGATGATGACCTGGACATCAGATAAATCAGGAATTGCATCCAGCGGTGTTGTTCTATAGGCAATATAACCGGCGATAGCGACCAGGACCGCCGCCATCAGCACCATAAAGCGATCCTTCAGAGAACTGGTGATAATTGCATTAATCATTGTCTTGGCTTCCGTGATTGGTCATTGAATCGTGGCCTTTGTCATCCGGCATATTCATACCTTTCATGTTCATGCTGCCGTGGTCCATACCATCCATCTTCATGCCATCTGTGTCCGGACCGTTCATGTTCATACCGTCCATGTTCATGTTAGCGGCTGGCATGTTTTGTGTGGCATTACCTTGCGTTTCCTTAGGCGTGTCGTCTGACATATCCTCGTTACCACTAGTGTTCGCCTCAGGAGTACCGTTGGATGGAGTATTTAATGCTTCCATCATTTTCGCTGTTGCCTCTTTCAGTTTTGATTCGGAGTCAACTAAAAACTGTGCGGAGGTCACGACCTCTTCGCCCTCTATTACTCCTTCCAGAATGGCAACCTCACCACCGGACTCGACACCCAGTTTCACCAGCCT
>CAZAZB010000320.1:0-4953 GCA_964489485.1 uncultured Pseudomonadales bacterium
TCAGATTCCCCACCATCTCGCCCAAGCCCAGGGTGAAAAACTGACGAGATTCTTGCATTCAGCTTCTAGGCTATCCAGTCTAGCTATTTTCTCGTCAAAATTACCCCCGCAGATCGACAATTAGGCTGTTTTTGGCTCGACCTATCTTAGCCTGGTTCTCTTAGTCGATCAGGTACAAACACCGGTTAGTAGCCCGAAAGAAATTGATGTCTATTTTTTATCAGCCCATAGAGACTAATAAGAACCCAGAATGCTTCGACCAGAAATGCGGAGAAATTAAATTCACCTATCAACGAAACCAGTATCAGAGAAGCGCCAACACCATTGAAAGCAAGATACATGAAAGATTGGCTGGTCAACTTCTCCGCTTGCAACAGAAAATAGCAACCCACGATGAAGAAAACGCCCAGATTGCCAAGAAAGTCATGCCATTGGTATTCCATAGAAGTAATCCGCCACCTGCTGGTTTGAAATTTTTCATCGTCTAGACTCTAGAAAATATCCAGATCATTCGCCAACACAACATCTCCTGAGTATTTTTCTTTGACTTCCCTGAGCACCTGCTCAGGGGTTGAGCCGAAAAACAGTATATGGGACATCACTAATAATTTTGGTTTTACCCGACTTGCCAGCTCACCTAACTGGTGTGCTGAGGTGTGATTACGACTATGGTATTTCCGCCACTTTGGCACCCTTTTGTTTAGACCTTCCACGGCGTAGACCTCATGAACCAGAATATCAACGCCCTTACTATACTTTTCGACGTTGGCATCCAGGGTCGTATCGCCTGAAATAACGATGACTCTATCTGGTGTGGTGAACCTGTATCCAAATGCATTGGGCCAGTTGCCATGAACCACCTTAAAAGCTTCTACGGTCACATTCTCATCCTTGTAAACAACGCCCTCTTCAATGGCATGGGCATTAACCCGCCAACCCTGATTGTTCGTTGGTTCAAGGCCATAGACCCGATAGCGAATATCCTCTCTGTAGGCATCAAGAATGCGATTTGCCATCTCTACTGTTCCTTCCGGACCGTAGAGCTCCAGAGGGACATCGCGGTCCAGCGTCCAGGGAGTAAAAATCAAATCCGGAAGCCCGCTGGTGTGATCTGAATGAAGATGGGTCAAAAATGCAAAGCGGATATTCTTGGCCGTCAGTGCATCAACAGAACCGCCATAAAGAGGAGACATGGCAGAGGCACGTCGAACAACCCCCGGACCGAAGTCGACGAGATAAGCAACACCGTTCACGACTATCGCGGTGGCTGGTCCTGATCGCTCTGGATCAGCGAGTGGTGTTCCCGTCCCTAAGGTGATGACCTGGGTGATTTTGGAGGGCGCAAGTTCACCAAGTGCAACATGGCTTACGAGAGTTAGCGCAAATACAACTGCCTTTGAAAAAGCCAATACTATTTTATATGTAATTCCAGACCTCATGTAACGAACACCTTCAGACCGCTTCCATAGTAGATTTCACCACGGCTTGTTGCGATGCATGGCCATAGGCATCCCGTGCATAATATTCTGACTGATGTGTTGCCGGGCGACCGCCCCAGCCTAGCTCTACCATCCAACCTGACGGGTTCATAATATAGAACGAATACATGTGATCGTTGGCATGCTTACCCACATCAATGCCCACGGCTACTTTCTTTTTCTTGACGATCTCCTGGGTCAAACCAATATCATCAAACTCTTCAAATTCGAGCATCAGATGATTGATTCGCTTCTTACCCGGTGGGCCAAATGCCAGGGTATGATCCCGGTTATTACAGTGCATAAACAGAATTTCAAATGGATCTGACTGGCCAGGCACACGCATCTTGTATTCAACCCCGCCTCTCATACCCAGCAGGTGATAGAACTCATAGGTTCGCTCGAGACCGACGGTTTCGCGTAGAATCAAGTGGCCTAGCCCTCCCTCCCCCGTCTTGAATTTTCCGTGCATACGTCTGCCCGGATAAAAAGGTTTGTGCGCCTCAACATGCGGGCCATGGAATATCTCGATCGGGTTGCCACTGGGGTCCTTAAGCTTTATGACCTGCAGTACATGCCTCTCTTCTGCCTCTTCAGGAGACCCAATGCGGAACTCGATATCAGCACCCGCTAGCGTCTCTTGCATCTCGCGAAATTCCTCGACGCCAGCCACGCGGAAACCCAGATAGTTAAGGTCGTCCGAACCATCCTCATCCAGGATAAGCCGATGGTGCCAATCATCAAGGCGCAGGTAACATTGACCGTCAATCCCTTCATCAACGACTTCGAGGCCCAGAATGTGCGCAGCATATTCTTTCCAGTCCGCCAGATTCTTAACACCGATCCCCATATAGCCTAATTCAGTGATGCCGACCATTTTTCATTCCTCCTAAACTATTTTTTTCTGTCCGGGAACTGCCCCAGGGCCACCCGTCGAACCGCTTTTGAATCGGTCGGTTGATGCCCGACATCATGCAAGGGCGCCGCTATCTCCTCGACCTCGTTCATCAATCGCCCAATACCTTCCACCGAAACTTCTACTCTTGTTCCCGGTTTCATTGGCCGTGAATTGGCAGGTGTCCCGGTTAAAATAACATCCCCCGGTAGCAGGGTGATATGTCGGCAGAGATCCGCAAGTTGGTAGTCAATGCTGAATACCATCTCGCTCACAGGTCCATTTTGAACCTCATCGCCATCGATAAATGTCTGTACTCTGGATGCGCGTATGTCCACGCCTGAGACAATGCCCGGACCTATGGGGCAAAAACCGTCCATCCCCTTGACGCGCAACATCGAGCCGGCATCGGTATCCCGAAAGTCCTGACAACCCACATCATTTGCCGGCGCAAAACCGGCGATATGATCCCACACATCGTCTCGACTCACATTCTTCATCGGTTTACCGATGATCGCGGCGATCTCACCCTCATAGTTAAGATACTGACAATTGTCGGGACGATGCAAAACACCCCGGTGGCTGTTCAGCGCTGTCAGCGGTTTCTGGAAATAAGTAGGCGTGACGAGTTCAGGCGCCTTAAATTCAATGCGCCTGGATTCGTAATTGAGATGGATACAAATAATTTTGCCTGGTTCACAAGGAGGCATGTAGATGGCGAGTTCTTCGGCCACCGTCCGGCCGTCTGCCAGCAACAATCTATCGCCTTCATATCTGACCCATTCAGGCCTACCCTCGTGAAAAATTCGGCGGCGCTCAACTCTCTCGCCGGTCAAAACACTCATATCAGACCTCTCATATCAGATCCCTCATAAATAACTCCCTCATAAATAGCTCCGCCTACTCAGATTGTGTTTTTGTACTTTGTTGGGGTAAATGGTCTGGCATCTTGTCAGATGCCTGCCAGAAGTCGGGTACTGCATTCCATTGCCTGTTTCTCTGTGCAGCCATATGGGCGAGCGAATAGTTTCGTGGCGCAGATGCCAGATAAAACCGCTCGTACAATTCAACACGACCTCCCAGAGCAGAACCAGCAAAGTCCCAGGCGGTACGAAAGAGCCGGCTTCTCTGCTTGGCATCTGCATCATCCGCTCCTCGAAGATAGTGGTTCAACAAAGGCGCCAGTTCAGGATCATCGAAATCTGCCTCTGAAGGCGTTGCCAGTAAGTGATGGGATCCCAATTGCTTGAGGATATCATTAACCCTGACCATCCAACCCGGGATAGTCGGTCGTAGCGCCTGAAAGGGACGCTCATCACAAAACCAGGTGCCATCACCATAATCAAAAGCACCGGACTCTGCCGCATGTAATGCACTTCGTGTTAGTTCTGCGTAGGACCACAACTCGCCCAACATTTGCGTGGCATCGCTTCTGTTCGACTGACCTGTGACGTCAACCATCCGACTCGCCAGTTCATAGGCAAACTCAAACTTTACCAGAGACCGAATGACAGTCTGCTGCATAATATTTCCTGTCCAGCCTCGCCGCATCACCACATTGAAAACATCCGGATTACTGTCACAGAAAACGCGATGCTTAGGCACTTCAACATGATCAAAAATAATAAAAGCGTCCTGCTCATCGAAGCGGCTGGAAAATGGGGCATCGAATGTGCTTCGGGAGACACCATAATGATCCCGGCACAGTACCTTAAGACCCGGTGTGTTCAGCGAAACGGAAAATGCCATGGCGGTTTCGGGGGTATCTTTCGGAATGGGATGAGCTGGATAGACAGCTAACTCATCTGCAAAGGGGCCAAGTGTGGCAAGTATCCTCGCACCTGAAACAAATATCGAATCCTGGTTTTCATCGACCTTCCGCAGTGCCAATTGTAAGTTGACACCCTCATAATCCGGTACCCGTTTATCCACCACCGGATGAATAATAGTATGGGTGAGAGACAAATCACGTTCCGCTATTTCTTTCTTAAAGCTAACCAGGTTTTCATACCCTTGTTCGTTGCCTACTTGATTCCATAGGCTCGGCTGCCCTGCAAATCCGGCGAAGGTGACATTCACATAGTCAGGTGTTCTTCCCAGCATGCCAACGCCGTATCGGGCAATACGCTCCAGCCCTCGACGACGAATACCAATATCTTCGATACTCCGAGGGATCAAATGACTTACGTTCATTGCGCCACCATCAGCACCAGCAACCAGACAATCCTCTGCATACATCTGCTGCCAATCAAAGTATCCGGCCATTCCATTCAGGGAGCCATGAAATGCCTCGTGGCCAGTGACATCATGCACCGACTGACCATCGACCCAGATCGATCGATCGGTGCCGAGTCCATCCAGATATTCCTTACCTGTTCTTGCAGCCATTAGATACTCCCAACTGACGAGTCACCCTATACTGTACCAAGCATTCAAGCATTTCTACTTGTCTGCCAAAATCTGGTAAAAATATCTGGTAAAAAGATCTGGTAAAAATATCCGGGTAACAGAAGTCAGAGCCAATGTAGTCCGGGCGAAAAAAAGCCCCATCTCCGGGGCTTAATCATATTCAGGTAAACC
>CAZAZB010000321.1:0-4939 GCA_964489485.1 uncultured Pseudomonadales bacterium
TGATTTCGTATGTGGAGTTCCGTCGTGAGCTTTTCCGATCTGTTTATCGGCATCAACTGCCATTACACGCATCTGTCGATGACATGGAAACGTTCCCGGCTATCCGCGCCTCTCTTCGAGATCAACTAATCATAATGCAAAGTGAGCATCCACGCTATTTGTGAAATTGAATTAGCTGTGTACTCCGATCGGGTATGACCGCCTTTTATTCTGTGAAACGGCAGATCCCAGTATCTTCCAGATCCCTTATTATTCGTGATATTGATTCTCTTCAAGTGACCAACATGTCCGCCAGTTCAGAAAGTGAAACTGGCAAGGTGACGTCTAGTGAACCAGGTTCCGCGATAGAACCATATCTGTCCTGCAAAACGATGAGATGATGCGCAAATCGTGCATGCGCCGTCAATGCTCTTTCAATCTCTCATGATCAGTATTTTCCAAACCTTTTGGCAGTATTGGTGGCGGCTCAGACTGAATCTGGGCGAATCCGGAATTTCTTTTCCCCTGTTGGACATCATGGGGGTTGTGACATTCAGTACAGACAAACCAGCGCTTTTTACCCGTGGTCGCCCATTCTCCAATCCGTTTCCCATGAACTCCGACTCGCCAGTCACGGTAAGCCGGTCCATGGCATTTTCCGCACAGCTTCTGAGGCTGATTG
Source organism: uncultured Pseudomonadales bacterium (assembly GCA_964489485.1). Lineage (GTDB taxonomy): Bacteria > Pseudomonadota > Gammaproteobacteria > Pseudomonadales > Azotimanducaceae. The sequence continues at coordinate 662 of CAZAZB010000321.1, forward strand.
AAGTCAATTTCATTGCCCGCATGATCAACAAACATATTTCGGGCTTCAGTGTTGTGACAATCCAGGCACCATATCTGGCCACGCCCGTGTTGGAGATCCAATGAATCAGGGACGACATCCTGATGCATAGTCAGCGCCCGTGGTGTTTTATCAGTGACCGGAGCAGGATAGGTGCCGTTGTGACAGGCGGTGCCGCATACTGGGTAGAGCAACAGCTTCTCTTTTCGCGGTTTCACCCTGGCATCTGTGTTAGTGTATTGCCCCTCTATAGGCATGTCACCCATCGGCACCGTTCCTTCCATCGGATCTTTCCACCACAAAACAGCACCTGTGGTTTCAGAACACTTCACATTGGGTATGCCGTCATCATTTTGAATTTGAACAACTTCTGAGCTTCCCTGCCGGCTCTCAAAACAGATTGTTTCACTGGCGGCCCAGGCCGGCGATGCGACAAGACAGTAGAACAGAGTGACGATTGAGAAGGTTGGCTTGATATTTTCAGTCTTAATCTGACCAGGCATGCGCATTTTTAACATCTCCCAATAGAATGCCAATCGCCCCTTTAATCAACAAAGTAAGTACGATAAAGCCGAATGCCCAGTTCCCCAGACAATTCATTATTTCCAGTAGTGTCGGTGAATACTGCGAAAACTCGCCGATCGGCGTGGGCACAGACCCTGGAATCAATAGCCCCATTCCTTTTTCTACCCAGATACCGAGGAATGCTGCACCACAAATAAAAGGCAGCAAACGGTAGTTCTTGCGAATTGCAGGCACCAGCAATAAAACGAAACATACAATGAGTACAATCAGGGAACCCCAGAACCAGGGCACAAGATTATTCAGACCATTGTGGCCGAACATCAGATACTGAAGTCCGGCGGTGTGTTCGGTTGGGTGATACAGGTCGGTCACGACTTCAGAAAATGTGAGGAAGAGCGCAATTCCCAGGCACCAGACCACTATCTGGGACAATAGGTCGATGGCCTCATCCTTGATCCAGAGGCGCGTGTTGTTACGAATATTTAGAAAAATGATGATGATCATCGCAGGACCCGCTGCAAACGCCGTGACAATGAATCGGATTGGCATCATGCCGGTATGCCACATGGGTCTCGCTGGCATGGTATTGATAAAAAAAGCGGTGACCGTGTGAATGCTGATAGCCCACACAATCGCGATGTAGATCAATGGCAGATAGAACCATTTATTGACCTCCTCGCCAAGATACTTCTTGTAGAGATAGTAAAAGCCACCCACCAGATTGAGAATAAAATACCCGGATAGAACGAGCACATCCCAGGTCAATATGGATCCTGGCCAGTTAAATATGCCAATGTAGGGAATCATATGCCAGAGCCTGTCTGGCCTGCCCATGTGATTCAGGATGAAAAGACCGCACATGATCACGGCAGCAATGGCGACCATTTCTCCGATAACTGCAACCTCATGTAGCGCCTGATGCTTGTATACATATGCGGGAAACACAACGGTAACTGCACCAGCGGCCACTCCGACCAGAAAGATAAAGTTAGCCAGGTATAAACCCCAACTTACCTGATCTGTTAGACCCGTGATAATCATACCCTCGGTGAATTGCAGATAGTTTCCATAACCCCAGGGAATGAGAAATAGCGCCAGAAAGCCGAGCCAGATATAATAGCGAGCGTTACCCCTGACAATGTAAAGCAGGTAGTCGAAAACGAAGCTGATCATATTCTTCATCTTGCCCCTCTTAATCCACGTAATAAAAGAATTTGGGGTAGGTGTTGGCATCCGCTTTGAGACGAAATACTCTCTTCGTCGCCAGTACTTTCCTGACCTCACTTTCCGGGTCTAGCAGGTTGCCAAATTTACGCGCGCCGACTGGACAGACTTCCACGCAGGCAGGATAGCGGCCTTTTCTGACCCTCTGAACACAGAAGGTGCATTTTTCAACCACTCCTTTCATTCTTGGCCGGTTACCCAGGTAATGTGTCACCGGGTTCATTTCATCTGCCGGCAGGTCCGGCTCACCCCAGTTGAATCGTCTGGCCCAATAGGGGCAGGCGCCGATGCACATTCGACAGCCTATGCACCAGTTATAGTCCACAACCACAATGCCATCGGGTTCACGATAAGTTGTCCTCACCGGGCAGACCTTTACGCAGGGTGGCTTCTCACACTGCATACAGGCAACCGGCATATAGAAGGAATCATTCTCGGGCACCGGGGAAGCATCGTAGTAATGCTCTCCTTCGAGCACGACGCCAACGGCATTGTAGGCATTGCCGCCCACCTGAATACCGTAGTCCTGAGGATAACCATCATTGAGTTTGTCAGCCTTAAAATCTCCCTTTTCCATTTTTAGTACGCGAATCCATTCAATTTCCTGATCGCCACGGGATTGATTGTTCTCCTCGACACATGCTTTGGCACACCGACGACAGCCGATGCACTTCTGTATGTTGAGCGCATAACCGAACAAAACACCTTCTTCAGCCGGGGTTGAATCAACTGTGACATTCTTGCCGAACTGGCGGGTGTAGCGTCTTTCCAATCGTGCCACGGCCTCCAGTTTTTCCTCATCACTCATTAATCGATAGTTTCCCTGAAACCACTCGGCCCAATCGCTGTTGGCCTCGGCATTATCCGAATTCGTCATGAGTGCCGCTGTGCCAAGTAGGCCAGTTGTCGTAATGCCGGTTTTTTTGATGAATTCACGGCGAGTGACCGCGGACTCATTGCCACCGTCGTCCACCGTGGAGACGTCTACAAGGTTTATCCGCTGGGAAGATTTTTCAGTATTTTTACTAACCACAAGACGATCCTCTGAGGGGAAAAGAGGTAGAGATCATTATGCTGGAGAGGAAATCAATTCCTATTGCCCTAGATCAATACCCCCGTATAAAAATCGGGTATAACCGAATATTCCCAAACAGATTCTTACCTTGATTGGTATCACGGCACAGAAACACACTACTGAGAGTCAACCACGATGAACGCAAAACAGAGGATTTATTTTGGACCACCGCTAGCCGTTTTAACGGAAAACTATAAGAACACCATGGAGGTCAGCGGTAAGATCAATCGCACTGCAGAACGTTACCTCGCTATGGTTTCTGAACACGGTGTAAGGCTAAGCGAGGTAGAAATTTCATGCTTGAAACGGATATGTGCTGCCGGGTACCTGAGCCCGGATGAAATTCGAGAATTACCTGATGAAGTCCATTTCGCCAGATTCGACATGGAAGGTCTGGATAACGATGCTTTGATTGCAAAACTTGAAGCCGCGAGTTACGCAGACCTGGTTTCAGTTATTGAGACCCTGGGGTGCTGAACGCTTAACAGCCCTATGAAATCCCAACATGCCCCCGAATACAGACTTGCTGGCGACATCCTCGTATCCCTGAGATCGTAGCATTTCGGATAACTCTTCTGCGGTATAGAACATTTGTAATGTATCGAGAAAGTATTCCTTACAATTTTGTGCAGCGGGATTACTGTTGAATAACCAGGCAACAGTATTCAGGCAGAGTCGAAGGTAACTGTAATACGCCAGTTCAACAACCCTATTCTGTGGTCGAAGCATATCACTGTGATAAAAACAGCCTTTTGGTTTAAGCACCCGCTTTACCTCGTTGGTAACATCCATTATACGAAGGTGGCGTGATGCAAATTGGAGCGTGACAATGTCAAAATAATTATCTGGATATGGCAGGTGGTGCGCATCGCCAATTGTACTCTCGATGTTGAAACCTCTTCTTGCCGCACGTTCCTTGCCGACCTCCTGCATTTCTTTACTTCGATCGAATGCAAAGACTTTTATATCCGGTTGTTTTTCCAATAAAGCAATGCCCACTGCATTCGTCCCTGCACAAAGATCGAGCACTTTTTCGTTACCGTGCAACTCGATGATCGAAAGAAAACTTTGGCGGAAAAAACCCCAGAATCCAAGGCTTGCGACAGCATTTGCTCGATCATAGTATTTTGCCACGTCTGCAAAAACCTTATCCAGCTCTCCCGTCCATACATCGCTGAAATTGTCTTCACGTAGATCTTCTCGTTGTGAAAACTCTGACATCGTTTCTATATAGCCCATTTCTCACTCTCCTGACAGGGACGGGTTAGACTGCTAAATTAGACAAATCTGCATAAAAAAATAGTACCCCCAAATCAAACTAAATCATTGACCTGAATCATTTCGTTAGCTTTCTATTGGGATATAGTGCATTTGTTAGAATTCCTACGTCAGATCCTAAGAAATTAGCTTTGATACTGTTGTTTATTCAATAAAGG
>CAZAZB010000322.1:0-4927 GCA_964489485.1 uncultured Pseudomonadales bacterium
AGGACGAATTCTTGCCAACTTTCCAGAGAACCTGGACGAATCACAAAAAGTTGCCGATAACCTGGAACTGCTTGGCGCACTGACCCAATCCGCGGACGCCAACATCGTAAAGTTACCCAATATCAGCGCCTCGATCCCTCAATTACAATCTGCCATCGAAGAACTTCAGCAGAAGGGCTACCAGATTCCCGACTATCCCGAAGAACCCTCAAATGAAGCAGAAGAAATCCTGCAACAGAGATTCGCCAAATGCCTTGGCTCCGCCGTGAACCCAGTGCTGAGGGAGGGGAACTCTGACCGACGAGCGGCTGCGTCAGTGAAAAGCTTCGCGCAAAAGAACCCACACAAAATGATGCTACCCTGGCCTGAATCAGGTTCAAAAGCACGCGTTGCCCATATGGAGCTTGGTGACTTCTATGCCACGGAAACTTCAACCACTCTGGACGCCGCTACCGTCGCTAGAATCGAATTTGTTGCCGAGGATGGCGAAAGAACAGTGATGAAAGATGGGCTGTCACTACTGGCCAATGAAGTCATTGATTGTTCCATCATGAGTGTTGCTGCTTTGCGCCAGTTTTACCAGGAACAGATCGACGCTGCTCGAAACGATGGCGTACTGTTGTCACTGCATCTGAAAGCCACCATGATGAAGGTTTCTGATCCCATCATGTTTGGTCACTGCGTCTCTGTCTACTACGCGAACGCTCTCAACAAACACGCGGATGCCCTTAAGGAAATCGGCGCTAACATCAACAATGGACTCGCGGATGTTCTGGAAAAACTTGATCGCTTACCGGCGGATAAGAAAGCAGAGATCGAGGCCGATATTGCCGCTGTCTACAAAACGCAACCTGCACTCGCCATGGTCGACTCACGCAAAGGTGTTACCAACCTCCATGTGCCCAACAATGTCATTGTTGATGCGTCCATGCCAAATGTGGTTCGAGATGGTGGCAAGATGTGGAACAACGATGATGAACTTCAGGATTGTATCGCGATGGTTCCTGACCGCTGCTACGCGACTATCTATGGTGTCATTCTGGAGGACGCGAAGAAGAACGGACAATTCGATCCATCAACCATGGGAAGTGTTTCCAATGTGGGACTCATGGCACAGAAAGCTGAAGAGTATGGTTCCCATGACAAGACCTTTGAGGCACCCGGCCCGGGTCGATACGAAATAGTTGATGCTCAGGGTAATACCCTGCTTCAACAGCAAGTGGCGACCGGTGATATCTTCAGAATGTGTCAGGCAAAAGATGCACCGATTCAAGATTGGGTGAAGCTGGCAGTGACTCGCGCCCAAGCCTCTGGTACACCGACTATCTTCTGGCTCGATGATCGTCGCGGGCACGATGCAGAGATCATTAAAAAAGTGAATCAGTATCTTCCTGACCACAAGACAGATGGTCTCGACATACGTATCATGCGCCCGGACGACGCAATGACCTTCTCGCTTGAAAGAATACGCAAGGGAGAAGATACGATTTCGGTCACTGGCAACGTACTGCGGGATTATCTAACGGATCTCTTCCCGATTCTTGAACTCGGTACCAGTGCAAGAATGCTCTCAATCGTTCCACTCATGAAGGGCGGCGGACTATTTGAAACAGGCGCTGGCGGTTCTGCTCCCAAACACGTTCAACAATTTATTAAAGAAGGACATTTACGCTGGGATTCTCTCGGTGAGTATTGCGCCCTTGTTCCTTCCCTGGAACAAATAGCAACATCGACCGACAATGCCAAAGCAGCGCTATTAGCGGAAACCCTTGATCAGGCTATTTCGAAGTATCTCGACAACGGGAAGCTGCCATCGCGCAAGGTCGGTGAAATTGACAATCGGGGCAGCTCTTTTTATCTCTCGCTCTACTGGGCACAGATGCTCGCCTCTCAGGACAAGGATGAAGAACTGAAAGCACGATTTGCCACCATCGCAGCGGATATCGCGGCGAATGAAGCAACAATTGCCGAAGAACTTATCGCTGCCCAGGGAGAGCCTGCAGATACCGGCGGCTATTTCCTGCTGGACGATGCCAAAACGGAAAAGGTGATGCGTCCAAGCCCGACCTTCAATGCCATCATTGATGCTCTGTAGAAGGCACTAAGCACTAAATCGCTAGTGCCAAAACCCATCGTTTCGCGGCGCTTGCGAGGAGACCGCTCTTAAATATGTGCCACTCGGGTCAGCACAGCACTCAATGGGTTGGCGGGTGAATGTTTAGCGGAACTCGCATCCAGGGAAATTTTTCTGGTACATTAGCGTCTCATCCCCCTGAATTCGACTTGTTATGACAGAGCCAACAACCACCCCAGATTCTGCACCTGATAAAACCGCTTCCGCAGAATCCCAACAGAACATTCCAAAGAAAGCGCCCTATTCGGACAGGAAGCGCCTTAAACATGTCGCGACATACCACGGCATTGCCGGTCTGGCGCTTATCACACTCTGGGCAGCAGCAGATGCCTGGTATGCAACCACCGGACTTCTGATTGCCAACATTATTAGTGTACTCAACGCCCTGGTGGCAGGTGCCTATCTTGCAGCACTGTTCCATGAATGGGGTCACTTCGCGGGTGCAAGAATTGCTGGCGCCTATTCGCCTATCGTCCGGAAGGTGAAAAACCAGTTTATGTTCGGATTCAGTTTTGACAAGAACAATACATCGCAATTTCTCTCAATGAGCATCGGCGGTCCTGTCGCTAATTGGTTGCTTGTCCTAATCGTCTTTATGATGGTCCCAATGGACAACCCCGGCAGGGTTGCGCTACTCGCCATGGCCATCGCCAAGGCAATCAGCGTGTGTGTTTTCGAGGTGCCTATCATGCTAAGAACCTGGCAGGGGGGCGAGCCAAAGGCCGAACTCGATGAACAGCTGGAGAATGGATCATCAGAATCAGGCCAGCTGATCGGCTATACCGTCGGCACCTTATTTTGGCTTCTTGCGATATAAGGAATATCCAGGGGACATCTGAGAAACATCTGATTAAGTTCGGAGCACCCAACCGCTAGCTGACACCGGCATACAAGTCGCTAATCCTTTGGCCGAAGACGCTGGATCAGACTCGACGTATCCCACCGACCACCGCCCATTCGCTGAACATCATGGTAAAACTGGTCAACCAATGCCGTGAGCGGCAGGCTCGCATCAACACGATCGGCCGTTGCAAGGGCAATGCCCAGATCCTTGCGCATCCAGTCAACGGCAAAGCCATAATCAAACTTACCCCTGGCCATGGTGCCGGAACGATTTTCCATTTGCCAGGATTGTGCTGCCCCTTTTGAGATCACATCGACAACAGCATCCACATCCAACCCTGCCTGTTCCGCAAAATGTAATCCTTCCGATAACCCCTGAAGGATGCCTGCAATACATATCTGATTGACAATTTTTGTTAGCTGTCCATTGCCAACCGGTCCCATCAGGCGAGCAGATTTAGCATAGATATCCAGCAGGCTGGAGGCTCTGGCATAATCTGATTCCTCACCACCGACCATGACGGTTAAGGCTGCGTTCTCTGCTCCCGCCTGGCCGCCTGAAACGGGCGCATCGAGAAAACCACAACCCTGGCCTTTCGCTTTGAGTGCCAGTTCGCTGGCCAAACCCGGTGATGCTGTGGTGTGGTCAATTAACAGGCTTCCGGGTTGAATCCCGGCAAAAACGCCATCATCCCCGTATACAACAGACCGCACGTCGTCATCGTTTCCAAGGCACATACAAACGATATCCACCGCTTCAACGGCCGCTCTGGGAGAGATAGCAGCAGCCCCCTTATTCGAGGCTATCCAGTTATCAGCCTTAACCTGAGTGCGGTTGTAAACTGTCACCTGCAACCCTGCTTTCGACAAATGAGCTGCCATGGGGTAGCCCATCACACCAAGACCGAGAAACGCAATTTTTGTCATATCACTCTCATTCGGAATTCAATGGATGTAAAGATACCTCATGCCCCTACCCCAAAACCATAGCGGCTAGAAGATCACATGAATGCGCCGATGTTGGAACTGAACAATCCAGCACAAAAACCGGTCATAAGACTTAAGGTCGGTATGTTCATTCACGCAAAACCTCACTAACATACATTTTTCAATGCCAGGGAGAAGTGAGATGGAAATCAATAGTGAGAATTTTTCGGATCTGGAAAAGCGGATTACCCGCCTTGAAGACCTTGAGGCTATTAAACAACTCAAGGCACGATACTGTGAGATTTGTGATGACAACCACGATGCCGATCGAATTACTTCCGTCTTTACCTGGGATGCCATCTGGGAAGGCAGAGGTATTGGTAAGGCAGAGGGTCATGATGAGATTCGAGCACTGTTTCTGAACTTCCAGAAGACCATCAGCTATTCGCAACACATGGTACTAAATCCAATTATCGAAATAGACGGTGCCATTGCGACAGGTATCTGGTATTTCTTCGGACCCTTCACCTTCTATGAAGACAATCAGGCAATGTGGCAGGCCGCCCGATACCGGGAGGATTACGAAAAAATTGATGGCATCTGGAAGATCAAACATCTACGGGTTAAAGGCCCTGGCATGAGTGCCAAATACGAAGCGGGTTGGGCGAAGTAAGTTGTTGTTGCGCCTGCTGACAATATTACTGTGTCTCATATCCGCCCGGGCAGGGTTTGCATTGGCAACGAGTGATGAAGAAACCATCACCCGATTAAAGCAGGAAGGAACTTTGTTGCGCCTAAAGGCTGACTATGAAGCCGCGAACCATGTGTCCGATGAACTCAAACGCCGGTTTCCGAACCACAGTATTGGCTACACCATCAACCTGAACACACTCGTCACAAGACTCTCCTGGGACGATCAACAAACACAATATGACAAACCCATTTTAGACGACGCGGCCACCGCTCTTGCCCTTTGCCAGGAACAGATAAAGAGGAACCCCGATGACTATCGTGGTTATTATT
>CAZAZB010000323.1:0-4891 GCA_964489485.1 uncultured Pseudomonadales bacterium
ATTCAGCCTACCTGAGAACCTGGCAATACTACTGGTGATATCTTTTGAAAGTGCTCGCACTCCATCGTCTTTCCCATATTTATCGTCGCCTCCCCCTTTATAAGAAAGAAGAGCGCTATCAAGTTCTGTGTTATATCCACCACCAAACTCGATCGAGTAGGTAAAACCATCGGGAATTCCTTTAGTACGAATATCCACTGCGCCACCACCGAAAGAAGCAGGACGATCTGGCGAGTAAGATTTCTGCACAGCCAGTGAAGAAACAATCGATGTAGGGAAGATATCAAGCGGAATGACATTCCTGGTCAGGTCAGGCGACGGGATTGTTGCGCCGTTTAATGAGGATGTCGAGTAACGTTCACCCAATCCCCTGACATATATATATTTCCCGCCGACAAGAGAAATGCCAGATATCCTTTTCAGCGCGGCTGCAACCGTCGAGTCTCCAATTCTGGAAATCATCTCGGCACTAAGCAAATCCGTCACCGAATCATCATTCAACCGGTCATTGATCAGTGCTTCAGCGCCACTCAGAAGCCTTGCCTGTACCACCAGCTCCTCCATTTCCACTTCGCCTGCATAGCCTTTATCACTCATGGAGATGAGAATCAGCGCAAGCACATAAAAGCAGATAAACCTATTAGTTTTCATCACGTTTTGTACTCCTTGATTTGCTTATTCAAACCACAAAGCAACGGCACGAGAACCATCATGAATGCCATAAGTCCAGTTTTGCGTCCAATCAGGTCGGCCAAGACTCAGCGCACCAAGGTAACCTGGTGTCACGCCATCTACAGCCACAGGAGCAGATGTTGTGGCAGATACACCATCAATCACCGTACTGGAAAAATCGACCGAGTAGATTGATGGAACGCCTTCAAGAAGTACCAAACCAGTGTTCGATAAGGCCGTTGCATCATCGTCTGTTGTGGTTGTTGCAAACTGACTACCAGAACCGCTTAGAAAATCTTCTACCGATGTTCCATTTGGAAGAACATTGCCTTTGGTCTTGTCTACACAGGAGAAAATAACGGCATTAATAGCAAGATCACCATCCTGCGCTGCTTGTAAGGAACGGTTATCGATACGAACACAGTAATTAGTCGTCGTAGGGTCATCCGTACTAAAGGCCGAGATCATCAGGGAATTATTGATTGTTGGGAATATTCCTTCACGGAACCTCCAACCAGCGCCAGGATCATGTGTTGCTGTTGCCGCATTGTTAGCAGATGTTATGCATGTCAGGCTGTTGATGGTTGGACGACTATTAATACCCTGACTAATAATATTCTCTACAACACTGGCATCCAGACTGGAAAAAGAACCGATGCCATCAGCCTCAATACAATTGTTTCCGTCGAATTCAGCCTGAATAGCGAGTGCATTAGTGATGGTTCCTGAATAGCCTTCATCTATATCAATGGAATCATCTCGCGCGTAAAGTGCGACAAAGTTGCTGATATTCACCGCACCACCAAACATTTCGATGCCGTCATCAAATGTCGAGTAAACTTGAAGGTGATCTACGATGGTATTACTGCCCACACCACCGAAAGAGATGCCATTTAACTCATCTCCATTGGCCACCTGTGCTCCTGTGTGCTTAACGCGGACATACTCAAGCCTGCCTGAACTATCCAGATTATTATCTCCACCATACTGAGATTCATCCAACCCCGCTGCACCTTCAGCATCTACATGGCAATCGGTTGTTGCAAGGTCACCACCAGACATAGTTCCGGTATAGACGCATTTATTCGTCACCCCAAAACCATTAATCACCATTCCGCCCCATTGCTGGACTGCATCGAAAGCAAGGGTCGGCGTTGTCGCCCTGGCACTTTCAATATCTGAAACCGATGTAAAGGTAATAGGGGCAGTCTCTGTTCCAACGGCGAACAATTGCGAGCCGCGATTGATAATCATGAAATCGTTACTCGATGTGAAGGCGAGCGTTGTACCAGCTTCAACTGTTAATACTGGGCCATCTCCGCCTTCTGCTATACCCGCCGCCGCCAGCTTTGCATCTGTATCATTGGTGCTCCCAACAAAAAGGCTTCCCAGAAAAATATGAGCTCCACCATTACTGAGAGAAGGTACCGTCATATCAACCATCAAATTATTACCGGCATCAACAAACGATGGTGAATAAGTGCAATCGAGGCCGTCAAAATCGCCTTCAATTTTTTGACCTCCTGAATTGATGTAAGAAGCACAGGGATTATCAACCGGTCCTGCGCTGGGAGGGTTAGTGATAGAGTTATCTACCGAGTTGTCTATTGTTGTGGGGGTTATTTTCACATCGCCACCACCACACGCAGTTAACGATGTTGTGATAACAAGCAATCCAAGAACTCTATTAGTCATACGCATAAGTCACCTCTGTTTAGAATTCGCGCATTCTATTGAGGTAGTGTTAAGTCGCAGTAAAGGAACGATGTAGCCGCCATAAAGAAATATAAAGATCCTGCTAAGGGGTGGGTCCTAGATTCGGAATTTTGGAGGCAATAGCGATAGACAAGAAACCATCGAGAAAAACCGTCTAGAAAACCGCCTAGAAAAACGGCCTAGAAAAACAAAGGAAGACGAACTCTTAGTGGCGGAAAGTGGCGACATGAACCTTAATTTAAATCTATCTATGGTTCGCCACACTAACCTTATCTTATTGATTTTATTACAGTATTGCTTTCATACAACCTGACAGTTTCGTTAGTTACAAATATAAAGATTGCATTAAGAAAAACCATCGCCTACTATTTTTCACAACGAGATTACGAGGGAGATGTCAATGTCTAGGATTTTCTGGCTCCACCTGGGCCTACTTTTGTCACTGACCACATTTGCTGGCTCAGACCACCCGGCAGAGATAGTTGCTGCAACACAAGATACGACTCTGGCCCAAGACCCACATACGGAAATTTGCAAGGCTGCGCTGGACTCAAAATCGGCTGTAAGGACTAAAGCATTCGAACTGAAAATTGGCAGAAGAGAGCTAAATCGAATTCGGTGTAATGATATGTCGGTGATGGTATTTGCACAACTACATGGCAACGAAGTAAACAATTGGTCAATTGCTACCGTACAATGATACTGACCCAACAGCATTCAGAATAGGGTGCCTCCCATCTTCAACCATCGCTCTGTTAAAATTCTGTAAAGATAGATTAAGTTTTAGTTAATTCCTCGTGCAACACTTGGTTTCTGTGCAAACGATTCTTAGAATGTATTCAAAGTTTCAATTTGAATTGTTCCGGTGACCAATATCCATCTCCTTCTTACTACGCACCACAACTCTTCTGCGGATATCTCGCTTTGTCGCCGTGAATATTACCTTAGTCAAATATTGAGCATGTGAGAACCATGGGTAATAGTGCAAAAATCGTTATCATTGAAGATGAAGTCGATATTGTAACCGTGATGGAATACAACCTCACCCGTGAAGGCTTCATCGTTTTATCCGCCAACCGTGGCGATGAAGGCATCAATCTGGTTTTTAGGGAACTCCCAAATCTCGTGATCCTCGATCTTATGTTACCAGGTGTTGATGGACTGGCAGTATGCCAACAATTAAAGGCCAACAAGAGTACAAGAAACATTCCCATCATCATGGTCTCGGCAAGGTCCGATGATTCAGATGTTGTAATCGGTCTTGGGCTAGGTGCAGATGACTACATTAAAAAACCATTCGGCTTTAAAGAGTTGGTGGCCCGTGTAAAGGCTGCACTAAGAAGAGAGATTCCAGTCGAACAGAAACTGCCGCAAACACTCATCTATGATGAGCTGGAAATCAACCCTTCCACACATGAAGTCAAGATATCCGGCGAGGTGTTGAAGTTTACAGCGACCGAATTCAGAATATTATATGAACTGGCAGCAAATCCTCATCGAACCTATTCCCGTAAACAGTTACTATTAAGAGCACTAGGTGACCGAACAGTCGTTGTTGACCGAAACATTGACGTCCACATAAGATCAGTGAGAAAAAAAATAACGTCAGCTGCCGAAATGATCGAAACTGTGCGAGGCGTTGGCTATCGGTTCTCGCCTGAGTAGCTAACTGCTACCAACTACCGGAAAGTCTAGAAGCAACCTGGTCCAGGCTGGCATGGCCGCTGTTGTTATACTATGCACAACAATTCTACTATCCGGCCCGATCCAAGCACCTTACAATGGTTCAATTCTCCAAGAGCCTATTCCTGATGACCATACCTTCTTGCGCCTCGCTTATCGCTTTTCTAGCTCTATATTCTCTGTCAGGGTGCCAGACCATCGTCGACACAGATCGTAGCAACAAGCTGAATGACACGCTTCGCTACTACGAAAACAGTGTTCGATGGACCTTGTTAGATGAAGTCTATGCTTACCTCTCGCCAGAAGCCGCTGCAGAAACAATTTACCCTGAAAATGTAGAAAGTATCAAAATCACCTCTTATGAAACCATCAGACCACCGGTTTTTACTGATGAGGTTCATGCCGCACAAACGGTGAAGATCGAATTTGTCTTCGAAGATCAACAAGTTGTTAAGAAGATCATTGACAATCAGCAATGGGAATATCGTGTTGCACAGGGCATGTGGGTTCGAATCAATCCCATCCCGCCATTCGTTCGCTAGTCTGCTATTGCCTCGAAGATCCGGTACTCTACAGCACCGCCCATCACTCGCCCTTCAGCAACGGCCATCACACTGTTGAGCCACTTATAACGCTCATCACCTGTTTCGAATCGAGGTTGCGTGACGAAGTGTGCATCGCCAAATTCTGCTGGATTACCCGCTTCAAGCGCTGCAACCATCTTCTCACTGTAAACAAGTACGCCTGGATATTGTGTATAAATATGGGCACCGTCGTCTGTAAGAAAAGAAGCACGAACATCCAGATGTCCGACGCCATC
>CAZAZB010000324.1:0-4880 GCA_964489485.1 uncultured Pseudomonadales bacterium
ATTTCAACAGTGAACTGAATCAGGCACGCTGGAGAAGATAATCCTTGATGGGCAGGACTCTAATTCGCCGGCCGGTTATCTTGTGCAAGGCGTTGCAGACCGCCGGTGCAACCGGTGGCGTTGCAGGTTCGCCAAGCCCGCCCCATTTATCGCCACCAGACAAGGCAAAGTGAGTTGTCACAACAGGCATTTCTGCCATCGAAAGCATACGATAGGTATCGAAATTATCTTCCAGCACAACACCTTTTTCTACCGTCAGTTTTCCATACAAGGCCGCGGTTAAACCGAAGACAATGGCGCTCTCTAACTGCATTTCAGCAGTCAACGGATTGATCAGGTTGCCGCAATCTACAACACAGGTAATCTTGTCTATTGAAAGCTCTCCTTCTTCAGAAACCGTGACTTCTGCAACCTGACCGCAGATAGTGCCAAAGCTCTGATGAATGGCCAGGCCCTGTGCGGAGCCTCTTGGTAATCGCTTTTTGCCCCATCCGGACTCAGATTTCAACACCTCCAGAACATCTAATAAGGGCCGATTTCCTCGCAGGTATTTTTGCCGAAATGCAAAGGGGTCCATCTGTGAAGCCGTTGCCATTTCATCAACGAAACACTCCATCGCATAGGCGTTTTGGGAGTGCCCGACCGAGCGCCACCACCAACTCGTCAGATGGGTATTTTTCGCGGTATGGGAAATCTTTTTATGCTTTACCTGATACGGCATATCCACCAATCCCTCGACAGAGGAATGGTCTATCTCGCTGGATTGTCGGCCCGGGTTACGATCCATTGCAAGAGAATGGGTGACTGAATGGTTCGAGTAGGCGATCAGGTTTTTGTCCAGGTCAAAACCGGCTTTGAATCGCATCGCGGCCATGGGTCGATACTTCCCCGCCCGCATATCTTCTTCGCGAGACCAGATCATCTGCACTGGCTTTCCAATCTCCATGGCGATTAACACGGCTTCTTCTACATAGTCCGTATTGCTGCGCCGCCCAAAACCGCCACCCAGAAAACAGTTATGGATATAGACATTTTCCGGTGCCATGCCAGTTAACTTCGCTGTGATCGCCAGAGCAGAGTCCTGGTTTTGCACACCTGCCCAGACATCAACACGATCTGCCTGGATGCTAACAGTACAATTCAGCGGTTCCATGCTGGCATGGGCAAGATATGGAACAACGTAGTCTGACTCAAAAGATTGTTCTGCAAGGTCCATCATTCTGGCGACATCGCCATCATCCACCATCACAGTGCCTTCCTGTTCCAGCGCCGCAACATATTCATTCTTGAATGTTTCCGAATAGGCCTTCGCCGCCGGCCCTTTTTTCCATTGCACCGGCATGGCATCGAGCGCTGTCCTGGCTTGCCAATAGTGTTGCGCGACGATAGCGACTGAATGCTTCAGGCGCACAGATTTGAGAACACCCGGTCGGTCTCGCACCGCATTGAACCTTAAGCTGCGAACTTCACCGCCCAGAACCGGGCAATGTGCAACAGCGGCGTAAACCATACCCGGAAGCCGCACATCGATACCGAATATTGCTGAACCATCGACCTTATCCGGCACATCCAACCGCTTCGTTGGCAATCCAATGAGATTGAACTGTTCAGGTGATTTTATCGTGATATTGGCGACACTGAGTTTCGCTGCATCTGCCGCGATAGCACCGTAGTTTAAGGTGCGCTCGCTCCCTTTGTGATAGATCTTTCCGTAATCTGCATAGCAGGTCTTCGGATCGACCAGCCACTTTTCGGCAGCCGCTTTAATCAATCGTTCCCTCGCCTCGGCGCCGGCTAACTGTAAGGCCTCCCTTGAACCGCGCACAGAATAACTGCCGCCGGTGCCCATGCTGCCATAGACTCGATTTTCCCGCACATTTCGATTCGCTTCTGCATACTCTGCACGGACATTTTTCCAATTGGCTTCCAGCTCTTCTGCAATGATCATGGGTAGTGACGAGAAGATGCCCTGCCCCATTTCTGCCTTGGCAACCTTGATGGTAATCGTGTCATCAGCCGCTATCGTCAGCCAGGCATTCACCTCTTGCGGGAGAGTATCCCTGGCCTTTGAATAGGCCGGCAAATGGAACCCCAGCATCATGCCACCCGCTGCGGTCACACTCGCTTGCATAAAACTGCGACGAGATAGATGCTTTTGCCCGACTGTTGCAGAGACTGGTCCACGCTTTTGTGAATCGACCATTACGAATCACCTCTTTCTTGCGCGATACGATGAATGGCTTTTCTGATTCGCTGGTAAGTGCCGCAGCGACAAATATTGGTCATTGCCGCATCTATTTCTTCGTCTGTCGGATTCGACTTATCATCGAGCAGTGCAACAGCCGTTAGAATTTGCCCCGACTGACAGTATCCGCACTGGGGAACATCTTCCTCTATCCATGCTTTCTGCACCGGATGATCCTTATCTGAAGAGAGCCCTTCGATGGTGACAATATCGTAATTAACTGCCTGGCCAACGGGCGTGACACAGGAACGCGTTGCACGTCCGTTAATCAGCACTGTGCAGGCACCACACTGGGCGATTCCACAACCATATTTTGTGCCCGTCATATTTAGATTGTCGCGCAACGCCCACAGGAGCGGTGTATCCGGTTCAACATCAACATCAATGTCTTCGCCGTTAATATTCAGCTTAACCATGAAATCTCTCTTTTATCAGGCAGCCGGTCTCGAATCAGCCACAATTGAAACACGCTCGCCGTAGCGACTGTGCGGGTAGTAGTCCCACACTGCATGATGCTGGGTACAGCGGTTGTCCCAGAGCGTTAGCGTATTCGGCTCCCACTGTACCCTGGCAATCAACTTTGGCGTTGAAGCGATGTGCTGGTACAACATATCTAGAATGGCGCGGCTCTCATTTGGTTTCAGGCCTTTGATATGCGAGGTGAACCCTGAGTTGACATACAATAGTTTTTTGCCGGTTTCTGGATGGGTTGCAATAACAGGGTGCTCATTCCTGGGATAGCCACCTTCGGGGGGTGTTGACTTGTAACTACCGACATAGGGAATGGCACCATCATGTACCGCGACCATACCATCCAGCATCGTTTTCATCTTGTCAGACAATAATTCGTAGGCGACATACATGTCTGCAAACAGCGTATCACCGCCACCACATTCCGGGGTTTCAGTAATGTATAGCGCCGAACCCATGGGCGGGTATTCATCACAGCTTACATCTGTGTGCCATCCATCGCCGGCGGTATAGGGAGAATCTGCGGTGGTTTTCACCATTAAAATCTCCGGGTGTTCTTTCTTATCCTTGTACATTGGGTGTACGTGCAATGTGCCAAAACGCCGTGCGAAAGCCTTGTGTTGATCTCGATCCAGGTGTTGGTCACGAAAAACAAGCACACTCCAGTCCAGATAGGCCTGGTGGATGGCGGAAAACTCCTCGTTATCCAGTGACTGGGCTAAATCAACGCCAAGCACTTCTGCGCCAAGGTGTGGGGTAATGGGGACTATTTCCATTATGATTCTCCAATAATAGTGATTTTCCAGTAAATTTATTCGTCTCGTCAGGGAGAGGTTTATCCCGAATCATACTCCTCTTTGACACAAACCGCGCTCGGCTCAATTCAGCTTGAGTATCTTGCCATCGAGATTCGGCGGATGTTTTATCCTGAGAAGCCGGGCAAGCGTCGTTGCGATATCCACACTATGCGCTTCGCCTGGGGTAGATCCGGCTTCAATCCCCGGGCCATAGAACACAAGGGGTATGTCCCTGTCATAATGATAAGGCGATCCATGGGTTGTACCCGAATCCCTCACCAGACAGGTCGGCTCCAGCTGGATGAATAAATCACCGCTCTTGCCAGGCACATAAGAACGGCGAAAGAGACCCGCGATCTCATCTTCACTCTCTTGCATCTCCTTCATCGTCCAGGTTTTCTTTATGACATCTTCCGCTTCAAGCATGTGTGCAACACCGGCCAAAACCTCGGCGGGGTCCAGGCCTAACTCATCGGCGTATCTCCTGTTAACACTTATCTGCGCGTCTGCAAACTTCACCAGCTGCTCTGGATCACCAAAAGGGCGGGTAAAACGGCTATACACATACCAATAGAGTCGGAAGATAAACCCGTAAACTCCCGCACGACCGGATTCTGCGGGACATTGCAATCGACCATTCTGTTGCGCCCATTCCGGTAACTCTGCAACACCATGGTCTGCCGTCAGGACAACGACATATTGACCTTCACCCACTGTTTTATCGAGAAAACCTAAGAATTGACCAAGTTTTTCGTCGATGTTACGCAGCGTATCTTGCGACTCAGCACTGAACGGACCGTAGAGATGACCCACCGTATCGGTCGCTGATAAAGCGATGGCTAACAGGTCAGTCCTACCCCGCTGTCCAAGCTTTTCACTGAGCACAATGGCCCGTGCAAGCTCAATAGAGGCTGTGTCCACATAAGGTGACTGGTATATCCGCTTGCCCATTTCACCCGGATCGCCTGACTTCAGCGGATGACCGCTGGTATTCTTCAGCTTGTCATCTTCGCCTTCGAATTGATCTGGTCTTAGATCTCCCTCTTCGTGGCGCCACTCATCTGGCAGCCTGGAAAGAAAACCATCTTTGAGGGGATCTATGCCATTGAATGCATTGATGTCATCCGGCAGAGATTTTTCGTAATAGGCGCTGGTGGTAAACCGAACCAGTGTCGAATCGAACCAATAAACCCCGTCTGCTTTATGGCCTGCCATGGTAATGGTCGCCCGGTCTTTTCCGCCAACAGAAAATACCTTGTTCTCGCTATTTTCCTTCTTCAGCCAGTCACCCAGGGTGGGTACCAACAGGCTTCTGGGTGAACGATTAATATCTCTTCCAATGACCTGGTAGGCGGCATCATCGTCAT
>CAZAZB010000325.1:0-1555 GCA_964489485.1 uncultured Pseudomonadales bacterium
TTTAGAATTATTGCATGCCTACCCATCGGCCCTCTTTGATATTAAAGAGATGGAAATTAAAGAGCTTGAAATTGCCAATGTCACAGACCTGGACACCCACCAACTCGATCCGGTGATCGAGGAATCAGGTCTCTTGCCGCCAAGAATGCCTCCCGATGTGAAGAGCTTCTGGAGACTCCATAGTTACTCGGGTGTCTCCCGTCTGATTCAGACAAAACCGGCCTTAAAGGACGCAGTTGTCACCATCCCCGGTTATGGGGATGATGATGTTGGAACGAATCAATTAAGCATGGTAGATGAATTTAGCCGGTTCCATTTTCCGCGCGGCGCAAAAGTTGGCATCGCACTGCACAGCCTGATGGAAGACCTGAACTTCAATGCCGATGCCGAGGAAAAGCATCACCACTGCCTTCGCTGCCTGAACAAGATAGGCATTGTCGATCATCAGGATCAGTGGATGGCTGTTTTACTTGATTGGCTGGAGGACATCCTCAGGACGCCTCTGATCAAGGGCACTGGATTCCTGCTGGCAGATATTCCCCGCAAAGATCGAATGGATGAACTGGAATTTCATTTCCCGTTAGACGCTGATGCCAGTTTTCTTAATCTTCTTCAACAGGAAGGATACATGCAAGATGCAAGTCGCCTCTCTATACCGCATCTTGAGGGTATGATGACCGGCCTGATTGACCTGGTCGCTCGATACCAGGGTCGGTACTACCTGATGGATTACAAATCGAATCATCTTGGCGACCAGGCGGCACTTTATCAGGGAGAAAGCCTGAACGCCGCCATCAAGGAACATCAGTATGATCTACAATATCTAATCTATTGTGTTGCGCTCAATCGATATCTGACACTCCGACACACGGACTACCAATATGATCGGGATTTTGGCGGTGTCCTTTATCTCTTTCTTCGCGGCATGAATGGTAAAGATCAAACTGGCATCTACTTCGACAAACCGGACCTCAACGTCATCAAGAATCTTGATCAGGCATTGGGGGGTGCACCGTGTTAACAAATCGACTTGCTGCTGGCGAGATCCGTGCCATTGACCTCGCCTTCGCAAAACTTATGGCGAAATTCGCGGGAGGACTTGGCGATGAAACAATGAATGTCATCGCTGATCTTAGCCACTCAATTTCCCAACAACACAGCTGTCTGTTGTTAGACCCAAAGCAAGTCCTGCTCATAGAGCCACTTAAGGATCTAGCCATTGTTGGCACCGGTGACAACCCCACGCCACTCGTCCTCACGGATAACAGACTCTATTTGCATCGATATTTTCAATGCGAGAAGCGCATTGCCTGTTCTCTCATTCGGCTTAACAGGCAACTTGAACAAAGTGTGGATTGGTCTGATCACCTGATACAAACTTTCGACACTCAGGGTGGTACCGTCGATTGGCAACAAATGGCAGCACTGCAAGCCCTCTCCCGGCAGTTGACCATTATCACGGGCGGACCCGGGACAGGCAAAACCAGTACCGTGGTAAAAATTCTCTCTATCTTGGTGCAAGAGCCATTAACCGACCTGCCTTTAACCAACGCGC
>CAZAZB010000325.1:1655-4868 GCA_964489485.1 uncultured Pseudomonadales bacterium
GCCTTTAACCAACGCGCTTTTAACCAAAGGCCAACCAGATCACAATTTCACGATTAAGTTGGCGGCACCAACAGGGAAAGCGGCAGCCCGGTTATCAGCGTCGATACAGTCGTACCTGGCGAGGGTAAGTGATTCGATCCGACAGGCAATCCCAACCGAGGTACAAACGATTCATCGACTGCTCGGTGTGAACAAAGATGGAAGAGGATTTCGCCATGACCAAAAAAATCCTATCGTTGCTGATCTTCTTATCATCGACGAGGCGTCCATGATTGATCTCACACTGATGGACAGGTTACTGACTGCGTTGGCGCCTGAGACCCGGCTAATACTGCTCGGTGATCCGGAACAACTACCCTCCGTTGAAACAGGAAATGTGCTCGCCGACATCTGCCGGGAGAAGCCAGGATACAGTGCCGAATTCGCCATTGCGGCAAAAAAGACCTTGAATGTTGATGTTCAGGTTCGAAATAAACCCCATCATCTCGTTGACGCTATTTGTCATCTAGAGAAAAACTATCGTTTCTCTCAACAACAGGGGATCGGCCTCCTGGCCAATGCCATTCGGTCTGGTGATAAGGATCTCAATTCCAGTATTGATGATGAAGTTCAGGTGTTCGGTCTGGCATCACTTAAAACAGATCGGTTACGCAAGGAAATTAGTTCATACTTTTTTGAGTATGAAATGCTATTGGCAGACCCACAAGCGGACGTACTCACACTCATTCAATGTTTCGATCAAACGCGAATACTCTGTCCAACGCGAGAAGGCACGCTGGGTCTTTTGTCACTTAACATCGAAATAGAATCCCATCTGGAGTCCAGGGGACTCAAAAGGGCAGGCCAGTCTTTCTATCATGGGCGTCCCATACTCATCACCAGAAACGACTACCAACTCGGTCTCTTCAATGGCGATGTGGGTATTTGCATTCGTGATGAGACGAGCGATCAGTATCAAAGCGTCTTCCTGAACAGCGCTGGCGAGCCAACCTACTATCACGTATCCAGCCTGCCGCCACATGAAACTTGTTTTGCCATGACCGTTCACAAGAGTCAGGGATCGGAGTTTAATCATGTTACTCTCATCGTTCCCAATCCCGGCTCAGCATCGGTTGAACAATTGATTACCAGAGAACTTATCTACACGGCCGTTACCCGTGCCAGGGACTCTATCGCTATCTATTCCGACAATGAGACATGGGCGATGGCACTGGCGCAGAGTATCCAGAGAATGAGTGGCTTGTCATCACTACTTGAAGTGACCCCATCCGATGACGAACAATTAAAATTGTTCTAACCGGGCTGCTGAGCCGCCCTCAGACAATGAGCTGCCAGAAGTCGTGTCTTAATGCAACTCCTGACAATAAATGTAAAACAAAACCAGACAAATGAACTTCTTACAATCAATCTTCAAGAATTTTTATAGCCTCGTATCTTCTATCTGGGTCATTACCAATCTTACTTTCTGGGTAATGTTATTGATCCCTGTCGCCATCATTCGACTCTTATTACCCTTCAAGCCAGTACGACATTTAACCTTTGTCATGGTGGATTTTTTGTATCGTGCTGCAGTATTCGGCAATAGTTTCTGGATGGGAAAAGTCGTGGGTATTGAACTCGTCGTTGAAGGCGAACTTGGAACAGACCAGTCTCCAATAATTATCAGTAACCATCAGTCCTGGTTCGACATCCCGATTTTGCAGGAAATAATTACCAGCCGGGGTCCGATAATAAAATTTCTGGTGAAGAAAGAACTCATCTGGGTACCTGTCATTGGCTGGATATGCCTGGCGATGAACTTTCCCAGATTGAACCGTGGTACGGGTAAAGATGCACGGCGGACAGATTATTCAACCATCCAGTCGCTTTCCCTGTCGCTCGATGATGAACCGGGGGCACTTCTTATTTTCCCGGAAGGGACGCGATTCACGCAACAAAAAAAAGCCCGACAAGAATCACCTTTTAATCTCCTCTTGAAACCAAAGACAGGAGGAATGAAAATAATAAAAGATGCAGCGCCGCCAGACACACCTGTTATCGACATCACCATTCGCTACGATCGGGGTGTTAACAATTTTTGGCAGTGCCTTCATGGAGAGATTAAGAAAATTCATATTACAATAAGTCATTTCACCATGGGTGAAATACAGGATCCAAAGACCTGGCTAGAGGAACGTTGGGCCATGAAAGATCGAATGTTAAGTGCAGCACTGGATATGAAGGAGAAGCAATCTGATGGTTGAGGCAGTTATTGCATTGATCGGTGGCATTATTATACTCGTCATCAGCGCGGACAAGTTTGTCGATGGCGCAGCTGTGACAGCAAAGCATTTCGGGTTGCCACCTCTGCTTATCGGGATTCTTGTCATCGGCTTTGGTAGCTCCATGCCCGAGATGGTTATCTCCGCGTTGGCAGCAATCGAAGGCAACCCCGGCCTTGCGATGGGTAATGCATTCGGGTCGAACATTACAAATATCGCCCTTATTCTGGGCGTAACCGCTGTGATACGACCCGTTGTTGTCGGATCAACTGTCCTGAACCGCGAATTACCCCTTCTGATACTCGTGACATCCATCATGGCACTGCTGTTGTACACGGATGGAACATTACACCGTATTGATGGCGTGATTTTAATCATCGTCTTCCTCTGTGTCATGGCCTGGTCTATCTATGTGGGACTCAACACATCTGGCGATGAGTTTGGTGACGTGATTGATAAAGAGTACAGCGAAGAAATGCCACTAAAAAAGGCGGTACTCTATCTCGTACTGGGTCTTACCTTTCTGGTGATCAGCTCACGTATCATGGTCTGGGGAGGTATCGAAATTGCACATGAACTCGGCATAAGCGACCTCATTATTGGATTGACGATAGTCGCCGTTGGAACATCCTTGCCAGAACTCGCCTCCTGTATCGCCGCCGTCCGAAAGAACGAACATGATCTCGCCCTGGGCAATATTATTGGCTCCAATATGTTTAACACCACCATTGTCATCGGGATTGCCGGTGTCATTTCACCCTCAAGGCTTGATCCGGGCATTCCGGCAAGGGACATGCCCGTGCTGGCTATTATGACTATCGTGTTGTTTATGATGTGTTATGGCTTTCGAAGTGATGGCACCAGTGGGCGGGTCAACCGATGGGAAGGTGTGTTGTTGATTCTGCTCTATGTAGGCTACAACATTACCCTTGGACTGACTGCTGCAACTTAG
>CAZAZB010000326.1:0-4851 GCA_964489485.1 uncultured Pseudomonadales bacterium
CGATGAGCGCCAGAAAATTGTCTGTTAGGTAGGCGCGAAAATACCCTGGGTCATCCGAGTTAATCGTCGCTTTCATGTTTTTGTTGAGCATTGACTTGATTTCTTTTGTGGTTAGCGACTGCACGACAAACCGGTTCGAGACGGGACAAACAGTAAGACCAAGACCACGCTCGGCGATTGCTCGACAGAGTTTTTCATCTTCCAGAGAATTGATTCCATGGTCTATTCTATCCACACTGATATCATCGAGGCATTGCCAGATATGATCGACAATATCGACCTGGTTTACGTCACAGTGCATGGTGAGCTTGTAGCCTTGTTCGCGAGCGCGCGCAAAAACACCAGCGAATTTTGATGGTGGATTATCCTTCTCGTCCGAATCAAGACCCACGCCGATGATCCAATCCTTGTACGGCAGGCTCATTTCCAGATGTTCCATCGCAGATTCTGCGGACATATCTCGTAGAAAACACATGATCAGGTTCGACTCGATGCCGAGTTTTTCTTTCGCGGTTACCTGGGCGCGGTGGATGCCGGTAATGATTGTCTCGAATGCAATACCTCTGCTGGTGTGACCTTGCGGGTCAAAGAAGGGCTCCACATAGATGATATTGTCGGCATTGGCTTTTTCGAAATAGTGGTAGGCGAGTTCAAAGAAATCTTCTTCGGTTTGCAATACGCCCATAGCGGCATAGTAAATTGTCAGGAACGAGGGGAGGTCATGAAAGTTGTAAGCAGCAACAACTTCTTCGGGTGTTTTATATTCCAGCTCAATGGCATTGCGCTCTGCTAATGCAAAAATATGCTCTGGCTCCAGAGTGCCTTCCAGGTGAACATGTAACTCCGCTTTTGGCATGCCACGAATATAGTCTTGCACTAATTATTCCCCCAGAATCTTCATTTTGATTTGTCCTGAAGATACATTCCAAATGAATGCATAACAAGGTTAGAATAATTGGGGTCGAATAATTGGGGTCGGAGTAAAATTAGAGAACATAATTATCACTCCAACCCCATTGCTTAAATTTTACTCCGACCCCAATTATTCATAAAAGGTATAAACCCTGATGCCCGAAGGGACCCTGTTAAAGACTATGCCCAACATGTTGTATGGTCTGGAAGATCGCCCGCCAATTTTCACGTCGCTACTGGTTGGTTTGCAACATGTTCTGGCGGTATTTGGCGGTATTTTGACGGCACCGCTCATTATCGCCACGGGGATGGGGTTGTCTGTTCGTGACACCAGCTATCTCGTTAGTTCCGCTTTGCTGATATCCGGTGTCGCGACCATACTGCAAATTCAACGTGTCGGATTTGTCGGGTCTGGTCTACTAAGCATTCAGGGGACTAGCTTCTCGTTTATTGGTCCCACTATTGCTGCATTCTATGTATTGGGGGGTGATGCGGATCCGGAAGTAGCGCTTGGCGCACTATTCGGATCGGCAGCAGCCTGTTCAGTGATGATGGTTGTGCTTGCCTTTGCGCTGCCGCAGCTTGGCAATGTGATTACGCCCAATGTCACTGGTGCGACTGTGATGTTGCTCGGTGCAACCCTCGTTTGGACCACTGTGACTAACATTCAACGAGCGTATCTGGGTTCGGCGCCTGGAGAGGAATGGCAGGTTTTACTCTTGTCTGGCATGGTATTTTTCACCATCGTGCTCGTCACACGGTTGGGTAATCCCTGGTTAAAACTGAGTAGTATTACTCTTGGCTTGCTGGTGGGCTATCTTGGTGCGCTCGCCCTGGGTCTTGTTGATTTTTCGCATTTGTCAGAACTTGATAGCTTGTTCATCCCTGAGTTTGCGCGTTATCCCTTGTCGGTAGATTGGCGTGCCGTCGCCATGCTCCTGCCTATATTTGTGATTTCCATGATGGAGTCAGTAGGGGATCTAACAGCGACAAGCAGTTTGTCGGGGCTGACAACCAGTGGGCGGGAGTATTGGGGGCGTATCAGAGGCGGTGTTCTTGGCGATTCGATCAATTCTCTCTTTGCCTCGGTGTTCTGCACTTTTCCCAATACAACCTTTAGCCAGAATAACGGGGTTATTCAGTTAACCGGTGTGTGTAGCCGATATGTCGGCTTCTATGTTGCTGGTCTGCTAGTACTACTGGGTTTGTTCCCGATTGTGGGCGGTATATTTCAGGTGATGCCAGAGGCAGTGCTTCATGGTGCAACAATGTTAATGTTCGCAATGGTTGCTTATTCTGGGTTCAGGATCGTCCGCACAGGCTCACCGGATAGGCAGGATTGGACTCTTGTGATTGTGTCTATTCTGGGTGGGCTGGCGGCGTCCCTACTGGCTGGTGGCCTGACATTTTTGCCGCCAGGCGTGGTCACGGTTATTCAGTTCCCAGTCACCACGGGTGCTTTTATAGGATTGTGTCTTGAGCTGATACGATTCATGGTGAGAAGGAAGGCATAGATGAATGGCTGCTACTATGAATTGTTTTGGCTTCTGTGAGTAAATACGTAGATGAATAAAGTAGTCGTTGTGGGTAGTACTAATTGGGATATCGCAATGTATCTCCCGACCTTACCGGTGGCAGGAGAAACTGTGGCTGGTGGTAAATTACAAACGGGCCTGGGCGGAAAAGGAGCGAATCAAGCGGTCGCCGCACACCTTGCCGGTGGTGCTCAAACCACATTCATCAGTTGTATCGGCGACGATGACATTGGCCGTTCTGTTCAGCAAGTATTGAGTCGTGT
The DNA here is from genome assembly GCA_964489485.1 of uncultured Pseudomonadales bacterium. Taxonomy (GTDB): domain Bacteria; phylum Pseudomonadota; class Gammaproteobacteria; order Pseudomonadales; family Azotimanducaceae. The sequence goes on from CAZAZB010000326.1 coordinate 2,711, forward strand.
GGGTTTGAGCCTGGCGCATGTTTCTGTCATAGCGGATGCGGGAACTGGCAGTGCACTAATTTTTGTCGATGCAGAGGGCGAGAACTGTATTGGTATTGCCAGTGGCGCCAATGCGTCAGTAACACCTGAATTTCTGCAATCAAAGAGTGACTTGTTACAAGATGCAGAGATTGTACTGCTTCAGTTGGAGATTCCAATGGAGACTGTTCTCGCCGTCGCAGGTTACTGCGCTGAGTCGAAAGCTCAATTGGTATTGAACCCGGCGCCTGCACAGACATTACCGCCTGAACTCCTGTCCCGGATAGATATCCTGACACCAAATAGAGTGGAGCTAGCCCAGATTAGCGGCATGGAGGTCAATAGTCTTGAGCAGGTAGAATTGGCTGCACTGGATCTATGCAACAAGGGCGTGGGATTTGTTGTTACGACACTCGGTGCCGAGGGTAGCCTGATTGTTGCCGGAAACCGCCTGACCCATGTGCCTGCCCACCTTGTCGAAGCAATTGATACGACAGCTGCCGGTGATGTATTTAATGGCACCATGGCGGCTGAACTTGCGCAGGGTTCGAGCATCGAAAAGTCAGTTCGGGTGGCGGCGATAGCCTCGGCCCTTTCTGTGACCCGACGCGGCGCGATTGCTTCCATACCCGCGCGCGCTGAGGTGCTTGCTCTGGTTAAAGACAGCTCTCATTAAAAACAGCTCTCATTAAAAACTAAACCCTTACTCATTAGGCGCATGATGCGCGTGCCAGTGCTCGGCAATATCGATCCTGCGGCATACCCAGACATCCTGTTTGTTAGAAATATATTCCAGGAATTTTCGCAGCGCAGCGGTTCGTCCTGGCTTGCCGACAACACGGCAGTGTAAGCCGACACTCATCATTTTCGGGTGACTAGCGCCTTCCGCGTAAAGCGTATCAAAAGTATCCACCAGGTAATTATAGAACTGGTCACCTGCGTTAAAGCCCTGGGGTGCTGTAAATCGCATATCGTTGACATCCAGGGTATAGGGAATGACCAAATGGGGTTTCTCAAAATCGTTGCACCAGTAGGGTAGGTCGTCGGCGTAAGAGTCACTGTCATACAGGAACCCCCCATACTCATTGACCAGTCTGCGTGTATTAGGGCTATCTCTGCCGGTGTACCATCCAAGAGGTCTGTTGCCGGTAAGTTCTGTGTGAATCTCCACCGCTTTTTGCATGTGCTCACGTTCCATGTCCTCTGGCATAAACTGATAATCGATCCAGCGATAACCATGGCTGGCGATTTCCCATTCTGCTTTTAGCATTGCCTCTACAGCATTCGGGTTTCGTTCCATCGCCATGGCCACGCCATAGACGGTCAGGGGAAAGGAAAACTCGTCGAACAGGCGATGCAGACGCCAGAAACCGGCACGACTGCCGTATTCATAAAGACTTTCCATACTCATGTGCCGGGCTTTATAGGCATTGGCGCCGACGATTTCTGACAGGAAAGTCTCTGACGCTTCATCACCGTGCAGGATGTTGTTTTCGCCGCCTTCCTCATAGTTCATGACGAACTGAACAGCAACTCGGGCAGCTCCCGGCCACGAAACGATGGGAGGCGATTTGCCATATCCAGCCATATCTCGCGGGTAGTTGTCTGCCGGGGTCGTTTTGTTCTTATCTGACATGAGATTCCTTGAAGTTGCCTGGCCTGTTATATTACGCGCACTTTTTTCCAGGCAGAAGTGGGAGGTCGAAATTGATTAGACAGATGAATCGATTGGTAACAGGGATGTTGTTGGTGTGCTTCATGCAGGTGGCCAGTGCCAGTGATGAAATGGGTCAATGGTTTGAGGCATTAAAAAAGACAGGCAGTGATGAAAGCCTGTACAAAATGCTCTATGCGATGCCCAAAGGGGGTGACCTGCATATCCATGCTTCCGGGGCTGTATTTCCCGAGTGGTGGTATGAACTCGCGTTGGCCCAGGAACAAAACGGCTATATCTATTATACCAAGACGAAAATCAACAATTGCCGTGAATATGGTGGCAATGAGTTCGCAGCCCCCTACCTTATGTACTTCCTCAATATCCAATATTCCCAGTGGCAGGCATTGAGTGAGTGCGAGAAGTCGGAATATAAGCTTCTTACCGAACTCACAGATTCAGAAAAAGC
>CAZAZB010000327.1:0-4843 GCA_964489485.1 uncultured Pseudomonadales bacterium
GTAAGACATCGCACCAAGAATCTGTCAGCCAGATCGACTTGTTGGATGTCCACAACTTCTACGCTGGCGAGTCGGTCACCCTTATTCCGGAAGATTTAGCGGGTGGTGACTACATCTATATTTTGGCCCGCACTCAGATAACCGAAGATATGGAAGAGTCAAAAGCGGCTCAACACTCCATGGTGATTGATGCAAAGTCGGCTAGGCCGTACTTATCGAAAGGTTTCGATCCAGACGAGGTAATCACTTTTCGTAAAAAACTGATCAACGACGTGGTTAGCGGTGCCGTGGCTATTGACCCGGCTAAATCGGTGGGTGCCACGTTGGATGATGTTGAGTACCAATCCTACTACCATGCTGCAGCGATGGGTTAGGGCTTATTGCCACCACAACACGCACAGTACACTGCGTTCGTCAATGGTCAGGGTTCGGATACTGAATGCCAGACGATCACGCTTCCAAAACCTAACCTCGACTTTGAGAACGGCGGGTTCTTCTCACTGACGACCTACAACGCGGAATCCTGGATCGAAGGCGACAATTTCTACATCGGTTACGAACGGATGAAAGAGAATGACGATGGCACGATGACCATTGACTTTAACTGCGACACTCCATACTCGGTCACGGTTGGCGAGGGTTGGAACGGATCGTTCCGCTTGTACAAGCCATTAGATGTGCAGGAGACTATCGATGCTGTCAAACACCTGCTGACGATTAAGATTGGCTCCAAGTAGGACATTGGCGGTTCAAGAATGTTTGCAGTTGGTCGAGGTTAAGCCTCCGGCCAACAACAGTCTACCCCTACCAAAGCCTGCCTCTATTCGGTGAATTCAGCACTTTATAGGCATTCTTATATAAAGCGCCCTGGCGGGCAGAAAGAAGTTCTTTACTCCGTGAGTGCATCTCCAAATTTTTCTTCCCTGATTTTCCCTTCCTCGATATAGACGACAGAGGTTCTTGTATTTCGAGAAGCTTTCGCTTCGATTCGCTTACCGCTCTGTTTACAATACCTACTGATGTCTAATATAATAGACATGTAATCTAATATATAATACTATATGTATATATATTTTGACATTACAGGGTAAAGAACGATGGATATGGGGTACAAAGAGAAAAGTGTTATAGGCTCGATGCTGCTCAGTATGATCGTGAATGTCTATTACTTTAGTGAGGCCTGGGTTCTTTATCGAACGGGAAATCCAACCGTCGCTGACCTTCTGCCATTAATGATTGCTGTGGTTGTGCTGGTGGTTCTTTTGGAAATACTATTTGAAATCTTCATTTCGACACGATCCGGCGGTGAAGTCGTTGATGAGAGAGACAAGTCGTTTGAAGCCAATGGTGATCGGTATTCAGCCTATGTACTCTCGATTGGGATCTATGTCAGTCTGGGACACATTATTTTTAACGATGAGCTCGGGCAACTTGATAGCACAACGATTTTTATAGCGGTAAATCTTATGGTATTGACTCTGGTCGTCGCAGAAATGACAAAAGGATTTGTCCAGATAATGTCCTACCGTCGTGGCATCTGAGCTGATGGATAGAAAGATCAGCAACCAGATCCGGACACTCAGATTTATGAATGGTGAAATGACGCAACAAAGTCTGGCGGACCAGATTGGCGTGACTCGCCAGACAGTCAATGCTATCGAGGCGGCGAAATATTCACCCTCTCTTGAAGTAGCCTTCAAGATAGCGCTAGCCTTTAACCAGGAAATTGGTGAGGTCTTCAGCTATGAGATAAGCGAGTAGTGTTTTGTTGGGCAGTCTTGGAGAAATGAATTGGCTGTTGAGGAATATATTTGTAAAACGCTTAAAAAAAAAGAAACCCCGCCGAAGCAGGGTCTCAATACCAAGATGTTTCTGGCCCTGTAGAATAAACAGGTCAAGTTCTGCGCCAGTACGTCTCGCCCAAAAATAGTATTCCGGTCGTCCATGCCTGAATTTCTCCATAATGAGATTGATCAGGATTCCGATTTTAGAAAATTGAAGCCATTTGTTGACAAGGGTAACCTGCCTGATCTACGGCTGTAAAAAGTGTGTATGCTAGGTGGTCACAAACTTATGCTACTAATAAAGGGTGCGAAAAATGACTGTAGAGATCACCAAAGATTCCATAGACCTTGGCATTATTACCAAAGACCTTGAACCCATGCTGGCATTCTATCGAGATACGCTCGGCCTGAAGCCAGACGGTGAAATGCCAATGGGTGGTGGCAGCCATATGACGCGTTTAAGTTGTGGCACCTCTACTATCAAAATTGTAGTCAATGGCAAAGAGCCATCGGCGACTTCAGCACCTGGTGGTATCGGTGGTTCAACCGGTTACCGATACTGGACAATTTCAGTTTCGAACTTGCGAGCCGTGACTGATGAGTGTGCGGAGAAAGGCTACAAGATAGCCGTACCTGCAACTGAAATAAGGGAAGGCATTCTCATATCGATTATTGAAGACCCTGATGGAAATTGGGTTGAACTTCTACAGATGGGTTGAGCCTGGTTTTTATTGGCATTATAAGATCTGATATGGAGCCTGCTATCAACTCATCGAGAACTTTCAGGCAGCAAAGGAACGGCCAGACTTTTACACCAACCTTTTACACCAACCTTTCGGCTCGATCATATCAATGTACACACTCACGTAAAGAAAGATTACCCCGGTATGCCGCTACCGGCTGGCTGGGAAGATGATGACCGGCAGTTGGCAATTCCGGAAGTTCCAAATGTCCGTTATGGCGGGCGCCCTACCCGACCGGAGCGGCTATCGTGAAATCGTTGGTGTCAGCGAGAGCCTGGGCGAATTCAGTCGAGAAGCGCTTGAGCGTGGCATGGTCTTCTTCACCGTGATCAGGGTTCAGTTCAGTCACTGTTATTCCGGTAAACTCATGCCTTGCTGAGAGAACTGAAATAGCCGCCATTGCCTGGCTAAGCGTACAACCGGTTCCATGCCGATAGTTCTCGCTCAAGGGGCACTCAGCGAAATCAATAACATCCACATCAAAGTGAACCACCAGGCGGTCAACTCGGCCCAATAGCGAAATCGCCCGTTTGGCGGCCGCGATGGGGTTCGCCTTCAATTCATTCAGATTCACCACCTTGATGTTCTCACGGATAATAGTATCTCGCTCCCAATCAGAATTGGATGCGTCATAGTCCCAACCCAACAAGACCACCTGATCACTTGTTAGCACCGGACTCCGGCCATCAAAGTTTGCAAACTCGGGACTGGCTCCTTTGATCCCCAGTAAATGTGCAACGCCCATCCAGTCCAGGGCACCGGAGGTTACTGAAGCGGGTGTATTCAAATCCCCATGCATATCAAGATAGATGACGCCGGTGCGTAGATGACTCTCCCGGGTTGCCCCGGCAATAGCACCGGCGCCATTAGTACAGTCCCCACCTAGCACAATATAGCGCTTACCATCTTCAAGAATCCTGGCGATGGCATCTGCAACCCTGTGCGCATTATCTACCACCCACGCAAGATTGCGCGCTCGTGGATTTGTTGGGTCGTTCCTGTAACGAAAACCAGGAAGGTTCCCACTATCGACTACATGAAGGCCTACGCTGGAGAAACATTCCAGCATGCCTGCCTCTCTTAACAGAAATGGCGCCTTCTCCTGACCCGGTGCATGTGCGCCTGCACTGGACGGGGCGCCAATCAATACAAAATCTTTATCCATTCTTCTCACTCTTCCCTCTCGCCCCACTCTTCTCCCACTCGCCCGCCACTTCTGAGTTTTCATTGTCATACCGGTAGATTCTGGTACTGGTACTGGTACTGGCACTGTAAACCGGAACCAGTTGTTGCGTTTGTAGTGTAATGTGTCAATATGACTTTAACTCATTACATGATAATTAGCGATCCACGTGTCACCGTCAATAAAAACACCTCGAAGTGATCCCACTGTATTCCGAGATTTATCATTAATCGCCGGTCATCCCGCACTCGATTTCATCAACACAGTTAAGTATCGGGGTGCCATTGACCCACAGGACAGACTCGCGTCGATGGCCGATGTCATCGAATGGGCGAATGCCGCAGGTCTAATAACTGCCACTGAAGTGCGGGTTCTCTCCAAACCTGCAAGTAAGGGCAAGAGTGGCGTAAGGTCCTGCAAAACCATTCGAAATTTTCGGGAAGACGTTCGCACGATATTTGAGCACTCGTCTCTAAAGGGTACCAGCTGCGCTCAAGCCGCTGCCCGGGTTGAGCTTGCCATTTCTGCCCTGCACCCTGTTGCCAAAATAAATCGTAATACCGGTGTGTTGGAGAGGTTTATCGCCGTCACGACCCAGGACGACCTGATGGACCGAATTGTCGCCTCAGTGGCAGACCTTTTGTGTGAAAGAGATAGATTAAGAATCAAGTTTTGCAAAGGCGATAACTGCGATTGGATATTTATTGATCGCAGCAAACCGGGGCGAAGGCAATGGTGTGACACACGCACCTGTGGAAACATCTCACGGGTTCGACGTTTCCGGGAAAAACTATAGTCAATGTATTGGAGATTGTTCGACTATTATTCAACAACATTGTGAATGTGTTGGCTAAGCTGCACGGTGGTTCTGGCGGGTGTTCACTATGGCATCGAGTAATTCCGCTGGTGATGAAAAGTAAGGATGATTGAGGAGAGAAAATGATTTGGAAAAACTGGGCTGGAAATGTCACCGCGAACCCTAATGAGTTGCGGGTAGCTAACTGCGAAGCGGATCTGGTGAATATCGTAAGGGATGCCAATCAGGCAGGACAGAAAATTCGGGCGGTTGGTACGGGCCATTCTTTTTCGGAAATTTGTGCAACCAATGGATTGCTGGTTTCACTTGAAGATCA
>CAZAZB010000328.1:0-4842 GCA_964489485.1 uncultured Pseudomonadales bacterium
AGAAAGGTTCTGAAAAGCCACCCCTTAGTTGCGTATCCTGAAACAGGGAATTGAATAGCATGATGATGTCGTTAGCATTCACTCGCTCTATAGGCTCCTAACCTGGCTCAATGTGTGAGTCGGGTAAACACTCCACCGTTGTTAACTGTTCATAGTAGCTCGTTGATAAAAAGTCTTTACCAGCTAACAGGTGTTCCAGATACCAACGAGCAGGTTGTAGACCTTCCGCAACAAATGCTGCATTGGCAATGTACACCCATGCCTCAACAACCTTTTCCCGGGTAACAATTGGCAAGGCTATTCTGTCATAGCGCAGTGGGTAACCCTCAAAAGGATCCATCATCTCAATCTGGCCCGGATGTTGTAACCGGTACAAAACACCTTCAGTCACAGCCCCTTCCTGGATCGCGACATTTGCCGATGCTGCTCCCGGAAACTTCACAGAGCGTTTATTAAACGCTAATCGATAGTCATGCAGGGATCCCGCAGCATGTTCATCAAACTGCATACGCCGCCCACGTACACGAGACGAATTCATATTACTACCGTATGCAAAATAATGAACAACCTGCGCCAAAAGTCAGCCTTTTCTAATCCAGTAGTAGTAACGATCATCCACTTCTTCGTGATGCACCATTTCATGACTCAGGAAACGGCAGAAATTAGGAAAGTCCCAGGATGTCGACGGATCAGTGGCAATCACTTTAATGACCTCACCAGATTGCATATCCATCATCTTGTTTCGGACAACCATGAGCGGTTCCGGACAGCGTAATCCTGTCGCATCAACGACAATGTCAACGACAATGTCAGCTTCCGATGGCATTAGAAATAGATCCCGCCGGGTCGCATCTCAATACTTTTCAATCACGAATATGGAAAGCGCTTCACGTTCAGATTCTGACAAACGGAATATCGGCATGGGTGCCCTGGGCTTCAAGAAGTAGGCCGATAATGTCGCCACATCATATTTCTCCCCGATCTTCTCCAGCACCTTAAGTCCACTGCCATTTGGATTGTGACAGCTGATACAGCCGTTCTGCCTGAACAGCAGTCGCCCCTGATCATGCAATCTCTGCCTTCGTTTTTCTGTGTAGCCACCCAAACTCGTCTCTACACTAAACTTAACGATGTCATTGGGTTCTTTCGATTTATTGACGGGTTCATCTTCCATCAACTTCCCAATGTCTAAATCACCGCTGCTACCTTCGCCATAGGCAACTCGATAAACAACACCCACATAATCATCAGCAATATAGAAAGCACCATCGGGTCCTTCTGTGACCTCACTCGGCCTACCGATTACATTATCATCTTTGAGAAACCCGGTAACGAAGTCCTTTTCTGTGACCTTGCCATCTGCATCCCAGTGGAGGGAAACGACCTTGTAACCATCCTTTTTGGTTCTATTCCAGCTACCATGCAGGGCGACAATCGCTGCACCTCTATAATCTTCCGGAAAGGCATCTCCTCGTACAAACTCCATTCCGAGTGGCGCATTGTGCGCTTTAAAACCATGAACGGGTGCAATAGAACTGGCAATCAATTCTTCCTGTCCTTCGCCGAAATCAGGATCAGGAATCTTGTTCCCATTAGCGTAGGGCCAGCCATAGTGGTTTCCTTGCTCGATCTTGTTGAGTTCACAGGGCGGAATATCATTGCCCAGTAGATCACGTCCATTATCTGTGGCATATAGTTGTCCATCTGTCGGTGACCAGTCAAACCCGGCACTGTTACGCATACCGCTGGCAAATATCTCCTCGCCGGTACCATGCGGTTGGTAGCGAATCATGGCTGCGCGGCGTGGATCTTCCTCGATACACACATTGCAGGAGGAACCCATTGACACATACATCAGACCATCAGGACCAAATCGTAGTGTTTTCTTCCAGTGGTTCTCACCGCCGGGTAACCCGGTCACTATCCGTTCGTAGGTACCAGCAACCGATCCGCTGTCATGATCAAACTTGACTCGACCGATAGCATCTGTTTCTGCGACGTATAGCCAGTCTTCATAGAAGTCCATGCCATTGGGGCCATTCAACCCATCAAGCAGAAGTGTTTTACCATCGGATTTATGGTTACCGTCCATGTCCCTGCGAAGGATCACTATCTTATCCAGGGAGGGATTCGCCACCAGCAAGTCGCCTGATCGGGTGAAGCGCAGCACTCGAGCATTGGGCACATCTGTCGCGTAGAGACTAATTGAAAATCCATCGGGTAGCTGAATCTGGTTGCCCAGCTTATCCCTGTCTAACTCACCTTCACCAATGGGCGTATTCACGCCAATGACAAAACGCGCATAGAGCATGAACAACACGAGTGCAGCGAGTACTACACCCACCAGTATTGCGAGCCATTTGAACACTTTTTTCAATTTGATCGTCCTTTTTGACGCTGATCAGACGATGGACCTGACCCTAACCGGATTTTTCTTTCAGGCGATGTGCCTGCTGGATCACATATTGTTGAATCGCAGCGACATCGTCTTTATTCATCACATCGGCAAAACCCACCATACCTCGATCCTTGAGAATACCGCCGAGAACGATATCTTCAAACACCAGATGCTTACCTGAAGCCATTTTTCGTAGATCAGGTAAAACACCGCCGCTCTTGGCGCCGGGACCATGACAAACACCACAATATTGATGGTAGACCGCTTTACCGCGAGCAATCTGGTCGGCACTTCCTGTCAGTGCCGGTGGCTCTGGCAATGGACCTTCGGCTTCTATCGGCGGTAGTTTTCCATCGGCGCCCAGCTTGAATGTCAGGATCCTGCCGCGATTTTTTAGATGCAGTTTTTCAGCTGCACCACCGGCAGCCAAAGCAAATGCGCCACCCCAACCAGCCACAACGGTGACATACTGTTCACCATCCACCATGTAGGTCACAGGTGGAGCAATAACACCCGTTTGAGCCTCAGCAGACCAGAGCTCTTCGCCAGTATCAGCTCGATATGCTGCAAATCGGCCAGAAGAATTTCCCTGAAAAATTAGATTACCGTGGGTCGCCAGCATGCCGCCATTCCATGAACCTGCATGCTGAACGCGCCATACTTCTTTTTGCTTGATCGGATCCCAGGCGGAGATATGCCCGCGTATCAATCCGTCTATCTTGTCTTCTATGGCATCATCGCCAACAGGTGCGTTAAGTTGCCAATCGATGGCGACATTCCAGCGTCCTTCCTCGTAGGTAAACTGTGGCTCATTGCCATAGGCAAATGGAATGTCTAATGCAGGAATATAGACAAGCCCTGTATCCGGGCTATAGGCCATGGGGTGCCAGTTATGACCCCCATAAGGTGATGGTTTATGGAAGGCCCGCTCAAGGTCTTCACTGCTCATGGCGCTCAAGGCCGCTAGCTGATCTTCAGGCGAGAGAGTAGACAGTGGATTCGCTGCCTGATATCTCGCATTTTCCGTTTCTACAGGACGGCCAGATTCAGGATCAACATGGGTTGCCCAGGAAATCGGAACATACGGCTTGGCAGAAATAAACTCGCCATTGGTGCGATCAAGCACATAGAAAAAGCCATTTTTCGGCGCTTGCAGGATGACTTTTCGCTTCTCGCCATTGATATCCAGATCCGCAAGAATCATGTGTTGGGTCGCCGTGTAGTCCCAGGCATCACCAGGTGTTGTCTGGAAATGCCAGATGTATTCGCCCGTATCCGGGTTAATGGCAACAATGGATGATAGGAACAGATTATCGCCGCCACCCGGACTACGAATAGTCGGATTCCAGGGTGCACCATTGCCAACGCCGATATAGAGTTGGTTAAGTTCAGGATCATATGCCATGGAATCCCATACGGTGCCGCCGCCGCCCATTACCCACCACTTTCCTGTCCATGTCTTGGCAGCTTCTTCCATTTCAGGTGACTCGAAACCATCTTTTGGGTTGCCGGGCACCGTATAGAAACGCCAGGCTTGTTCACCGGTTTCTGTATCGTATGCGGTGATATAGCCGCGAACGTCATATTCGGCACCGCCATTACCGATAATGACCTTATCTTTGATAATTCTTGGTGCACCGGTAATGGTGTAGGATTTTGTACGATCTATGGTGCTGACATCCCAGACGACTTCACCTGTTGCAGCGTCCAGCGCAACCAGGCGACCATCAATGGTGCCAACGTAGACCTTACCTTTCCATACGGCAACGCCACGATTAACCACGTCACAGCAAGCCTTAGCACCCCAGGCTTTTGGGACCTCAGGATCATATTGCCAGATCAGTTTCCCTGTTTTCGCGTCATTGGCGAAAACCACGCTCCAGGACCCTGTGGTATACATGATCCCGTCGACGACAATCGGTGTTGCCTCCAGTCCCCTGTCAGTACCGGTATCAAAATACCATGCCAGTCCAAGTTCATCGACATTGTCTGCATTGATGTCAGTCAGTGGACTGAAGCGTTGCTCATCATAGGTACGCCCATGTGCCAGCCAGTTGCCTGGCTCACTATCTGCGGCTTCTATTCGCGCCCCATCAATGGATTCTGTAGCAGCTCTAATGTGTTCTGCCTGATTCTGTGACGATGACGGCTCAGAGACTTCTGTCTTTGCCGGTTTCCCGCCCTTGTCCATCATCAAATAGGCGCCAAGAACGACCAGCAGCCCAACGACCAGTGCAATAATACTTCTCATGGTATTTTCCTTTGTCTCCCAATTCAGATCGCTAAGGCTACGCGACGAGTTAGCTTGCTGCAAGTTGCCTTCTGTCCGGCTAGAAGGAACCGAGATCGAACTGTTAAGATGGATTCTGACCATTTCAGCTTTTAAATCGAGCGACTTTGAATCTAAGAAAAATTGTACATTGACAGAGATTGCCGCTGATTAT
>CAZAZB010000329.1:0-1913 GCA_964489485.1 uncultured Pseudomonadales bacterium
AGCCGTATTCATTGAGAATATGGCCCTGGTCTTCTTTCTTGGCATGTGTACGCTCATCGCTTTATCGAAGAAGATCGAAACCGCCATTGGCCTCGGTATTGCTGTGGTGGTTGTACAATCCATCACCGTACCGGTGAATAATCTGATTTTTCAGTATCTGCTCGCAGACGGCGCGCTTGCCTGGGCTGGCTTACCTGATGTCGATTTAAGTTTCCTCGGCTACCTGAGCTACATCGGCGTTATTGCGGCCATTGTGCAGATTCTGGAGATGTTCCTGGATAAGTATGTTCCGGCGCTATATAACTCGCTCGGTGTCTTCCTGCCGCTTATTACAGTGAATTGCGCCATATTGGGCGCCAGCCTGTTTATGGTGAACCGGAGCTATAACTTTACAGAAAGTGTTGTCTATGGTGTCGGAACTGGCGTCGGTTGGGCAATTGCCATTATGGTACTGGCCGGGATCAGAGAAAAATTGAAATACAGTGATATTCCAGATGGCCTTCAGGGTCTTGGGATTACTTTCATTACCGTTGGGCTCATGTCTCTCGGTTTTATGTCCTTTGGTGGCATATCCCTTTAAGAACCCGGTTGAAGAATCTAATCGAAGGGTGGGTTGTCCATCAGCAGCAGGTTGAAAGGAACGTTGAAACAAAATGAATAACGAGATAGTTCTGGGTGTCGGCATGTTTACCACCATCATTATGGTGCTGGTATTTGTCATCTTGTACGCACGAAAATTGCTGGTTAGCACAGGCCAGGTCAATATTGAAATTAATGGCGACCCCTCAGCATCAATTACAACCAATGCCGGTGGCAAACTTCTCAATACCTTGTCTGATGCAGGTATTTTTCTTTCCTCTGCCTGTGGTGGTGGTGGAACCTGTGGTCAATGTCGGTGTCGGGTGCTTGAAGGCGGCGGTTCTATGTTGTCTACAGAAGAAGGTCATTTTACACGCAGTGAAGCGAAAGAAGGCTGGCGTCTGAGTTGCCAGACAGCAGTGAAACAGGATCTCAAAATTGAAGTCGCCGCGGAATTCTTTGATGTTAAACGCTGGGATTGCGAAGTGATTTCCAATCACAATGTGGCAACATTTATTAAGGAATTGGTGCTGAAACTTCCAGAGGGTGAAGAGGTCGATTTTCGTGCAGGTGGTTATGTGCAGTTCGAAATTCCACCTTATCACATTCAGTATCGTGACATGATTGTAGAGGATGAGTACAAACCGGACTGGGAAAAATTCGGTGTGTTCAACCACGAATCCAAAGTAGATGAAGTCACTATTCGTGCCTACTCCATGGCGAATTACCCGGAAGAGAAAGGCATCATGAAGTTTAATATTCGTGTTGCTTCACCTCCACCCGGAACAGACTTTCCACCAGGCAAAATGTCTTCTTATTTGTTTACCCGAAAACCGGGCGACACGGTGACGATATTCGGACCCTATGGTGAATTCTTTGCCCAGGAAACCGAGGCAGAAATGGTCTTCATCGGTGGTGGTGCTGGTATGGCGCCAATGCGCGCACATATTTTTGACCAGCTACTGCGCATCCATACAGATCGGAAAATCACCTTTTGGTATGGTGGCCGAAACCAGACCGAACTGTTCTACGTCGATGAATACGACAAGCTGGCCAAAGAGTACGATAATTTTGAATGGCATATCGCTCTGTCTGACCAGAATCTGGAAGACTGGGATGGCTATACCGGCTTTATTCACAATGTACTCTACGAAGAATACCTAAAAGATCATGCCGCGCCAGAAGATTGTGAATACTATATGTGTGGACCGCCGATGATGAATTCAGCGGTCATTGCGATGCTTGAAGATCTGGGTGTAGAAAGATCAAATATCTTCCTGGATGACTTCGGCGGGTAAATAGCCAGAGGCGATTTACGCCGCTGAAGCGATGGG
>CAZAZB010000329.1:2013-4832 GCA_964489485.1 uncultured Pseudomonadales bacterium
AATAGCCAGAGGCGATTTACGCCGCTGAAGCGATGGGTTAAACAGATTTTCCATCCATCTTGATTTCACTTACCCGATAGCCTGCTTCTTTCTGGATCATCAAGTAAACGCCATCTTCACGCTTTTCTGTCCAGGGAAGCACCGGAACGATTGTCCGTTCACTGGCCATCTCCAGTGCATTTGTAACGGAACTGCTCTCCCCTAACATCTCAACATTGAGACGGGTCGGGAAGATAATGGTGTATTTGCCATTGTCTGCACCTGCCAGTGCATCGGTTGGAGATATCCAGATTGAGTCAACGGATTCATGTCCATCATGAACTGCCAGGTGATCATCGGGTGCTACTGCAAGGTAGAAATGTGTATCGAATCGCTTGGGCATCATATCGGGTGTAATCCAGTGGGCGAAGGGATGGAGTCGATCGCAGGCAAGCACCAGATTGTTCTCTTCAAGGAAACCAAGAATCGATATGTCGCCCTTGTTCAGGGGGTCGCGATAGTGATCTAGTGACTGCAGAGCATCCCCGGAAATCAGTGCTGATTCGCCTTTGTTCCTGGCCAATAGGATGCCGCACTCTTCGAATGCTTCGCGGATCGCGCCCACCATCAGGGAAAGTTTTGTGTCATCTGCCTGATCGACACCCTCGCAAAAGGCACGTACCTCACTGTCTCCAGCATCGACCTTGCCTCCCGGGAAAACCAGCGCTCCGGATGCGAAGTCGATTTGATGGTGTCGGACGACCATGAATACTTCCAGGCCACTCGCACCATTGCGTAGCATGAGTATGGTGGCTGCGGGCACGGGTTTAACGGTGTCTGACATCAGATGTTTGCCTCTCATTGTTCTCAGATCATTGTTTACAGATCATGTCTTAAGCAAGACCCTTTAAGCGTGGGTTATTGGCTTCTTTCTACCATTATTTTCCACTCCTGGCCTTCCTTGCGCATCTGCAGGACCTTGTCTGTGACATCCCGGTAAACTTCAGACCGGTAGGTTTGCTTGAAAAAGACGTTGACCAGATTGGGTTCCAGCAGTTCAAACTTCTCATAGACAATACCGACATCAATAGAGCGCGGACGATTCAGCCGCGAACGTCGAAGCCCTTCCCAGCTGCGTCTACTTTGTTTGCCGGGCACCTTGAAATCCTCAGAGTAGTTGCTGAGATACTGTGGGACGTTTTGGTCTGACCAGGCAGCGCCCCATAGATCGATGGTATCAATGAGCTGGGCTTTTACTTCATCGGTTAATCTTGAGACCTGTTGGCTAAATTGTTCCTTAACGGATTGGTTTGGGGTGGATTCACCGGGCGTAGATGGTACAGCTTTCGCTGCGGCTGATGCCGGTGTTGATGATTCTGTTACTGTTGATTCCGTAACGGCTGGTTTTGTAACAACTGGTTTCGTAACAATTGGTTTCGTAATAACGGTGCCAGCTTTTGTCGTATCGACTGTTTCTGTTTGGGCAGGGTTTGCGGCATCAGCGCCTTTGGCAATTGCATTGCTAGCAGGTTCGGTTTTCTTCGGCGTCATATCAGGCTCGTCAGTTCCCGCCGCTGTGATTGCACTGGCGCCGGGGGAATCAACAAGCTCATCATCCTTGAAGAAACCTGTATAGACTGTACCGTCTGGCAGGATCATGGTACCGGAGCCGTTGCGCATGTCGTTGTCAAACATGCCCACGAATCGTGTACCATCTTGCCAGAAGATTGTCCCTTTACCGCTTCGCTTCCCGTCTACGACACCACCGACATAACGGGTTCCATCAGGCCATACCAATGTTTTGGTCGCTGATTCTCTGGCTGGTGTTTTGCCGTCCGTTTGGACCGCAGTTGTTAGTGCTGCGCTCTGATCCTCTGCCAGGACATTCGTTGCAAGCAGCATCAATACAAGGGGAGCCGATCGTATTCTCATCGTAAAATTATTGTTTTCTTAAGTGGAGGCATACTAGCATTATGAGGCAGTTGATGTAATGAACACTCCCTGGCGGGCAGCTTCGTTCATGATTTTTTGTGCTTCTATAATCCAGGGTCCGTCTCGTCGTATGACGAGTTCAGCCGATTCAGACTCACCCAGTGTGATCGTTCTGTCTCCATCAAAGGCAAGAATGCCAGGACCGGCGAGTGTCGTGCTTGCATCCAGATCGACCTTAAGAACTTCCCTGACCAGGATGTCGTTATAGAGTCCGGGCGAAATGGGTATCTTTAGGGTTATATCACCGCGCTCGGCTGAGTCTTGCGCCGTCCGGCAGTTCGCTAGAACGCCAAAATCATCAACATGATGGCTAGGCATTAGATATCCGCCAATGGGTGATACACCGACAGAGGCAGGTTCTGCGCGGGTCAGTAGAACAGAGGCAATATTGTCTGAACTAAAAGGAAGCAGGCTGCCGATATGGTCATTCCGGAGGAGGACGGCGTCAATCAGGGCCAGTTCGTGCTGGCCATCGTGTGTCTGGATATGAATCTGCTTAGATCGTAAACAGTGTTCCTTGTAAGAGACTTGTCCACTTGCGATAAGCCCCGCTGCAGCACCCGCAATTGATGCTTCAACAAAGGTTGGGAAGACATTATTTGTGCCTGTTGACAGTGGAAGGATGATGGCTTCCGGAAAAGACCTTGCCACAATTCTATTGGTTCCATCACCGCCGAGGACAATAAATACACGGCACCCCGCCTGCCACATGAGACGACACATTGTTTCGGTGTCGGCCGCTGTATGGGTAACCGGGAATTCGAGAATCTCTACCTTGTCGCGCTGGTCAAGGTTTTCCACGGCACGGGAATTGATTCGAAAGGGTTCATTGGCCAGGTAAATCTTAT
>CAZAZB010000330.1:0-4829 GCA_964489485.1 uncultured Pseudomonadales bacterium
GGGTGAAGCATGTAGGGAATCCTGATATACAGATTCTTGGGCAGGATGATCTGGCACTCGATAAGGCTGAAAATGGTTTTCCGCTTGTCGTTGAATCCAGCGGTCATGCGGGAGGGTTTGAAACGGCTCTTGCTTGGGTCCGCCCCAGAGGAACGATTATCATGAAGAGCACCTATAGTGGAGAGCTTAAACTCAACGCCAGTGCTGTTGTCGTTAATGAGTTGACCCTGTTAGGTTCACGCTGCGGGCCCTTTGACCGAGCCATTGAATGGCTATCGTCACATTCACTCGACCATCTGTCTTTTTCCAGCCGACCTTTTTGTGAACAGGAAATGGCTTTTCGGGATGCTGGCGATCCTTCAATTTATAAAGTTATATTTGAAAACAGTGACTGAAGTTCAGGAGCGAGTAGTAGGGTTATCAGGGATTGAAGCCTGCATCAAAGTCATTGCCCAGAATCAACGTTAAGGGTTCACCGCCGCCGAGCGCGTCAGTGAGATAGACCCTATAGAGCCCATTGGCGCCGAAATCTATTCGTTCAGGACCCAATACAATATCCTTTGTGCCGGAATCTGTGTAGACCAGATTAAATGTGCCCTCAATAATGCGTTGCTCTTCGCTGGCAGGGTAGGCGTGGCGGCCAATCAGTGGTCGGTTATTATCGATAGTCTCACCAGGCAGAAGTACATACACATCAACTTCCCCGGCGGTTGGGGATGCATTGGTGAAGGCTACATTCGCACGGGTGGCGATCCGCCGGAAATCATCGTGAGAATTAAGAAAACCGGTGGCGTCTTCGATTCCCACTGCAATCACTGATTCAAACTGACCATTGTCAACGACCAGCGTGTCTTCAGCGATAATATCAGTGATGATATTTGCAGTCGTGATTTTTATGTCGTAGCTGCCGGGATCAGTCAGCGTGTAGTCACCCATGTCACCAAAAATCAGATCTTCTGCCACCAATACATCATCGAGATATATGTCGATGGCACTTCGGTCCGAGATCATATTAACGTAGCTCACCGATCCAGTGAGGACTTCATTGGTAAATGTTGATGCATTAAATGCGGAAACTGTGATCATTCTTGAAGCTGCATCTCCGGGACCAAAATAGTCCGTCAAGACATAGAGATCACGGGTTGCAACAGGTAAGGAAAATTCGCCTGAATCCCAGATTAGCTGGCCATCAGTTGGATTAAAAGTACGCAATTTAAGCGTGTTTGAAGCCGCCACTAATACAGGTTCAGCCGTTTCGTTGACCGCGACAGTGACCAGCGGACTACCCGGTGCTGCATTGCTTTCTGTCAGGTGAAAATCGACGGTTGTTGGCGAGGTAGGTGATGCGTGCACGATTCGCACTTCTGAAACTGTACCACCTGCTTCAAATCCCGGGGCAATTTCATCGATTAGCAGTAGATTCGGTGATGCCATGGTGCCTGTGATGACCACGGTAAATAGATGGTCTACTTCAATCTCGATTTCCGTGCTGATCAGTTCCACGAGAACACCGTTCTCGGCAAAAAGTACCTTAAGATCCCTGGAGACATCTGGCAGTACCTGGGTAAAGCCAGTGGAATTATTAAAATTGATGAATCCTATTCGTTGATTCTTATAATCAATGGCGAAACCTGGCGAGTCTGGAATGGCGTTAACGATCCGCAACAGGCCAGCAGGTGCTGGTTGCTGTACGAATCCTGGATCACTCCCACATGCCGAGAGTAGCGCCAGTGAAGCACCCAATATGAGGAGGATGCAAGTTTTGAAAAGATTGTGAATATGAAGCTTGATTGTGAATAACACCTGCAAAATTTCGCGCAACAATAATTGAATTCTGTCTCTTATTCCAGTCCAGTGCTTGTGTTAAGCCACCGGAGTCACTTTAGTGTGCGTTTTGGCCGCTTCGTTCAATACTCAGTCGGTAAGATGATTAAATAACATTGTGGAAAGCAACCAATGTTGCCGTTGCACTGACATTGAGCGATTCCACGTTATTTGCCATTGGAATGCTGACTAGCTGGTCGCATGCGCTAAGGACATCTTCGCACAAGCCTGTTGTCTCGTTACCCAGCACCCACACCCCTGGTACAACCTGTGAGCTTTTCGGGGGCGAATCCACTTGAGATAGCTGATGGTCTCCGCGGGCATCCAACCCTATTATCCTAAACCCCTTATTCTTCAATTCATGGATCGCGGACAAGCTATCATGGCAATGGTAGATGGTTGCTTTCAGAAGATTTCCGGCACTTGCCTTGAATACCAGAGGATCAATTTTGGCGCTGCCCGCCCGGGGTAATATCAGGCCATGGAAGGGCGATGCTGCAACGGATCGAATGATCATGCCGATATTTTGCGGATTGGTGACACGATCAAGCAACATTAATTGTTCGTCCTTCACGGGGATTTCAGCTGACATGTCGGTAAGTGACTGGTATCCCGGCGCAACGAGATCGACGGCGACACCCTGATCCTGCCTTGAATTTCTGGATATCCGGGACAATTCCTGCCGGGAATGTAGCCGAACCTCGACATTTCTGTCATTGGCGAGATCTACGATTCTGCCAATGATTCCATCAGTATTGTTGGTTTTTGCGAGGTGTAGCTTGTGTACCTCGATATCTGGTTGACTCAATATCTCCAAAACAGGGTTTCGCCCATAGAGGGTGATCATGTTGTCGTACTGATGCTTTTTCGCCAGATAGGCTGGTCGATTTTTTGTGTGATCTTTCATCGGCACATTCTAGAGGATTTTTCGCTGGTGATAACCCGATAAATTCGACCAGGATACTGCTGCTGACGTGATGCAGGAAAGTGGTAAGATAATCACAACTTTCTTTTGGTTTCGAGTATGCGCTTACTAGTTGTTGCGGGTTTGCTCTTATCGGTCTTCTCTGCTTATGGTGAGTCGGAGGTACCGCCGCTGCGAATTGGTATGTTTACCGAATTTGAGCCGATGGTGTTTAAGGTCAGTGATGAGATACAGGGTATAGAGGTCGATCTCGCCAGGCTGGTAACAGCCGAATTGGGTCGATCATTTGAAGTAAAAACATACCGTTTCAGTGAGTTGATTTCCGCGGTTGTCTCAAATGACGTCGATGTCGTCATGTCTGCGTTATCAATCACCGAGGAAAGAAAGAACCAGGTTAACTTCACTCATCCTTATATGGAAATTGGTCAGATGGCCATTGTTCGTGTTGAAGATGCCAGCGAATTTGGCCAGCCGCAGGCATTAGAGGCAAAAGGGTTACGTATTGGTGTCCATCAAGGCTCAACTGGAGAGAAGTTCGTACGGCAGAACTATAAGGCGGCCGCTATTGCTTCCTATGGTGGCGTCGAGACTGGGCTAAAAGCATTGCGCGAGAAGCAAATCGATGTGTTTGTGCATGATTCAACAACCAGTTGGCAGTTAAGCCGATCTTTTGTTAACGATAACTTGTTAAGCCTGAACAAGTTCCTGACCCATGAATCCATCGCATGGGCTGTCAGCAAGGACAACCCGGATCTACTGTCGGCGCTGAATCTTGCTTTGGACAAACTAAAGGCCGAAGGGAAGGTCACAGAGGTTATACGACACTGGTTGCCCGTTGTGCCTGTAACGACAACACCCTGATGCCCTTATCTTCATAGGTTTTTGATACTGCTAGAGGGTTTCCGCGATTTCCTCTGGTGTCGTCTGTGGTTCGTATCGTTGGACTACTGCGCCATCTGCGCTGACCAGAAACTTGGTAAAATTCCAGGTAATGTCCTCAACACCCTCGGCGTTAGACTTTTGTGATTTTAGCCACTGATAGAGCTCGGATGCATGCTCACCGTTGACATCGATTTTCGCAAACATCGGAAAATTCACATCATATTTGTCCTGGGCGAATGACAGTATTTCATCATTCGTACCCGGTTCCTGTGCGCCGAACTGATTGCAGGGAAAGCCCAATACCTGGAAGTTCTCAATTTCGTTGTGCATTTTACGCAGACCTGCGTAATGATTTGTCAGCCCTCACTGGCTGGCGAGATTGACGATAAGGAGTACCTGATCACGATATTCGCCGAATGATATCCTTTCACCGGTGATGGATTCCATCTCCAGATCATAGAATGAAGACATGCTGTTTTCCTTTTTGTTGTGATCGATAAGTGATCCTATCCTCACTCAGTTCCTGCGTCAAAATCTTGTAGTCCAAATACCCGTTGAATCCAGAGGTGCAGCGGCTTATGAAAAAATACCATGCAGATACCACTGACGGTTGTCTAATTGGTTAAAGACCCAGTAGAGCGCTCCACAGGGATGGCGGGCAATGTAGTAGTCTCGTGCGGAAGCATTGTTTGTGGGGATATTGTTTGTGGGGGTACTGTCCGTGGGAGCATTGTTGTCCCACCAACCAAAATCAATTCGTTCGGGGCCTCTTGTCAGTTCCAGCTGTCCGCCAATATAAGGTGAACGGTTCTTTTCATAGAGAACCCGGGGTGAGTTCAACAAGTATAATGGCCTGGGGTTTTCTTCTTTTCCAGTTTCGGGAAACCAGTAGTCCTTCTGGTTGAGGCGAATCATTTTCCATGCCTTTTCAGGACGATGGTCATTAGCCAGAGACAAGCCAAAACAGGTCTGTGGTCCGAGTCGAACACGAAGCATATTCAATAACCGGTTCGCCCTGTCTCGTTCTGCGTTGTTTTGAAACTTTGAACTTTTGGTCGTTGAGCGACTGGCGCTGTGTTTTATCGTCGTACCATCACGCTGTTTAAAGCTCGTGCCATGGAACATATCGCCTGAAATAGTCTCCGCTGGATAAAATGTGTTAACAATCAGGCAGAGGTTGTCCACTTCTGGCATATCG
>CAZAZB010000331.1:0-4825 GCA_964489485.1 uncultured Pseudomonadales bacterium
GACGAACTTGCATCCATGTCCACGCTTGATCTGATGCACCCCGATGACCGACCAATACTCATGGAGAGACAAAAAGTCTGGGCGTCCGGAGGGACACCCGGCGCAGCACTCGAACGGTACATTCGGCAGGACGGCACTATCGTCCATGGCGAAATAAACTCGCAAAGGATTAATTTCGGAGGCCGTGAAGCGCGGCTAGGCATTGTGAGAGACGCGTCAGAACGGCTGAAGAGAGAAGAAAGACTATTGGCAACAGAAGCGCAATACCGTCTATTACTGGAACATCTGCCCGATGCAGTCATTATTATTTCTGGAGATAAATTGGTTTATTCCAACAAGCAGGCAGAGGAGATAACCGGATATAGTCGCCAGCAGCTTAAAGATATCGGACCCGTGAACCTCGTACATCCTGACGATCGGCAGTCTATTGCGAATCTCGTGAAGTCAGTCGGCCCTGAAGTAGATTTGTCAAAGATCACGACCAATATCAACAAGAACGATGGCGGAACTGCTTCTGTGGAATTCAGCTCACTAGCGGTGAGTTATCAGGGGCAACCGGCTCGTCTAAGTATTATCAGAGATATCACTTTAAGAGAGTTCCGAGAAAAAGCGCTCAAAGATTCAGAGTCCCGTTACCGTGAGTTATTAGACGAAATACCCGTAGTCGTTGCTATCTCTGTCTCCGGCAAAATTCTCTATATCAATCGATTTGGGCTTAAACTTTTTGGTTATACGAAAGCCGAGGTTCTGACAATGTCGTCCCTGGATTTCATCCACCCTGATGATCGATCGAAACTGTTGGAAAGAAGGGCAACATTTCAAAGCGGTGGGATCTTGCCCCTGATCGAACAAAGATATTTAACGAAAAGTGGTGCCACTCTGATTTTTGAGACCACAAGCATACCCACAAACTACGGCGGTATTGAGGCGCGACTGTCTGTGATGAAGAATTTAACGGAAAAAAAACACCACGAATACTTACTCGCCCAGTCGGAATCCGATTTTCGTCGTTTGGTTAAAAATCTGCCCAATCCTATTGTCATTCACGAGCAAGGAACCATTGTCCTAGTGAATAAAGCCGCTCTGGAACTCTATGGCTACGATTCTGAAGCCGAAGTGCTGGATACAAACATTTCTAAGCACTCTCACCCTGACGACATGCCACTCATTGTTAATCTCGCGAGGGCGCACAATCCGAACCTGACCATTGAATCTCGCGGCATCAAGAAAGATGGCTCCATCGTCTATGTTGACTTACAAATAGACGAGATACATTTCGCCGGTGGGAAAGTGGAGATTCTGGCACTGAAAGATTCTACTCAACGACGGGAGTCAGAAAGACAAGCCCTCGAATTCCGCAATGAATTAGAGCACCAGGTTAGAACCCGGACACGCCTACTCAGAGAGAGTGAAAATAGACTGAATGTTATTCTGGACAGCTCCCATGATGCCATTATTGCAGTGGATAAAGATCAAATTATTACTTCATTTAGCAAGGGAGCAGAAACAGCATTTGGGTATCAGGAAGCTGAAATTATTGGCCAATCGATTGATTTATTGATACCAGATGAGTTTGTCGATGTACACCATCGACTTGTAGAAGATTTTGCAGGTGATAATCTCGAACACCTGAATATGAAAAACAGAACAGCATTATCCGGCAGACGAAGGAGTGGCGAAATCTTTCCCGCCGAGGCATCCCTCTCGAAAGCTGAGTTGCTCGGTGAACCTGTGATGACTGTTTTTTTACGGGACATCTCGGAACGTAAAAAAGCTGAACAAGACCTGCTGAACAGTGAAGAGCAGCTTCGTCAATCGCAGAAAATGGACGCAGTGGGCCAACTCGCGGGTGGCATTGCCCATGATTTCAATAACCTTCTAACGGCGATCAATGGCTATAGCGAATGGATTCTGGACGAACTCGACCCGAATCATCCTCTCTTTCAAGACGTTAAAGAGATCAGAAATGCCGGTGACCGTGCTGCTGCATTAACACGGCAGCTTCTTGCATTCGGCCGAAAACAGGTACTTCGTCCTCAGGTGCTTGATTTAAACGAAATTGTCCTGGGCATGACCAATTTGCTACGGCGGCTTATTGGTGCACATATTCAACTGGAAGTTGAATATGGAATCGATCTGGTGATGGTCAATGCTGATCCTGGCCAACTTGAGCAAGTCATCATGAACCTGGGCATCAATGCCCGCGACTCAATGAAAGACAATGGGAAGATTACAATCCGGATATACAACACAACCGAACTGTCAGGTTCTCGTCAGCAGAAGCCCGGTGATGTGGATAGCGTGTCGCTGGCTATTATCGATACAGGCAATGGTATAGAACCAACGGTCCTACCGCATATCTTCGAGCCATTTTACACAACAAAAAAAGTCGACAAAGGGACAGGGTTAGGACTTTCGACTGTTTTCGGAATCGTTAAACAGAGTGGCGGGACTATTGATGTGCAGAGTGAGGTAGGTTTAGGTTCAACATTCACTGTTCGCTTACCCATCGACAACACAACCACTGCCGACGTTGATGCAGAATCGAGGCCATACGAAGTCATAACAGGCAGTGAAACGATCCTGGTGGTCGAAGACGAAAGCACGGTGCGCAATCTACTCAAACGAAAATTACAAAGCCTTGGCTATACCGTATTCACCGCTGAGCACGGCAGAGCTGCATTAAACCTCATTAACAACAATGATTATCAAATTGATCTGGTCATTACCGATATTGTCATGCCACAAATGGGCGGTCATGAAATGGCAGGTGAAATGTCGAAAACCCACCCTCAAATTCCCCTACTCTATATGTCTGGCTACGACGAAAAGATGGTGGCCAATTCAAATGTGATAGATTTGGATACTCAATTTATCCAGAAACCATTCCATACCAAAGACGTCGCGGCAAAAATTCGCAAAGCCCTTGGCGAAAACACCCATTAGGCAAAAATCGCTGAGGAAAAAATAGCATCACCGAAAATTTGAGACTCCTTAACCTATCGAGATCTAAACAAGATCGCGGCGACTAATCTTCAGTCAACAAAACTGACCTGCGCCGTCATAATGTAGCCAATTCCACGAATGGTTTTGATGAGTTCAGGCGTTGATGAGTTTAGTTCAAGCTTCTTTCGTAACTTGCTAACCAAAACATCAATGCTTCTATCCGATGAGATCTGCCCACTTTCATTGATCAAATCCAGTATCTGGTTACGATTCATTACCCTACCAGCATGTTTGACGAAAACCTCTAACAACTGAAATTCATGTCCGGTGAACGAAATCTCAATACCAGAATTATTAAGCAGTTTATGGGCGGTCAAATCTAGTTTGAAATCTGCGAAATGGGCGACCTTGTGGCTTGTGGGTTCCGGGATCCGTTTGTCTATTCTGCGCAAGACGGATCGGACTCTTGCCAACAACGGTCTTTGATCAAAAGGTTTTTGTATATAATCATCCGCGCCCATCTCCAATGCAACGACCATATCCACTTCGACACCCGTGCCGCTTACAATGATGATCCCAACATTCTGTAGTTTTTCTCTCAGGTCTTTGACGAGGTTCAACCCGTGAGTGCCGGGGAGTTCCAGATCCAGCAGGATGAGGTCGGGCTCATTCTTCTTGATAGAAGCAAACATTTCTGTACCATTGGATGCCGAGTCGACTGTATATCCGTACTTGGATAGATAACGACTTAACAAATCTGTGACAGCAAACTCATCGTCTACCACCAAAACCCTTTCCGTTTGTAAAATATGATCTTGTGTTTCGTGGCTGCTCAAGAGAACGAGTCCAATTTTGTGTGCAAAGCAAGGGTTAATTTCATTCTGATCTTACTAATTCGCCGTCATGACAGATGGCAATATGCCAAAAGACACGCGATGATACCAGTTTTAGGACCAACTCAGGTCTCGGTTCGAACACCTTAACGTATTATTGATCTTTTTTATGTCAAATCCCCGGCTAGTGCCTCACCAACAATGCGTATGAGGTCTGCCGGTCCGTAAGGCTTACCCATAAAGCGGTCGAGACTGGTGTCCTGCCACTCAGCAGATGCCGCTGTATAATTCTGACCTGAACATAAGATAATCCTGATATCCTGCCTGAGATCGCGCACTTCTTTGATGAGTTCGTGCCCGGTCATATTTGGCATTGTCTGATCGGTGATGATTAGATCAAATGACATGGGATCTTCCATAAATATTGTCAGCGCTTCCTTGCCATCGGATGCTGTTGTAACTTCATAACCGGATTTCATCAATGCACGTTTGCACATGGTGACAATAGAGTCCTCATCATCCACGAAGAGTATTTTACCTTCACCTAAAGCTGAATTGTTGACAGCGTTCGATCCTTCCACTGGCTTTACCGCTTCTCCGGTTACGGGTAGGTAAACCTTGAATGTCGTTCCACGCCCTGGTGTGCTGGTGACATCAATCCCGCCCTGATGGTCTTGCACAATACCGAAAACGGTTGCAAGACCGAGACCCGTCCCTTCTCCGACGCCTCTCGTTGTAAAGAATGGTTCAAACATGTGTCCCATAACCTCTTCGTCCATTCCTTTACCATTGTCCGAAACCGAGATGCAGACAAATTTACCCTGCAAGAGCTTGCCGATGACACATTTAAAATGCTGGAGTTCTACTATGTCCAACAGCAGTTTAATCTCGCCTTCACCTTTGATGGCCTGGCCAGCATTGACACACAAGTTAACCAGTATCTGGTAGACCTGAGTGATATCACAAAGCACCGCTGCAGGATTAACATTCACTTGTTCAATGATTGTGGTGGTAGAAGGGGAAGTGGATCGAACAAATTCAGCCAC
>CAZAZB010000332.1:0-1312 GCA_964489485.1 uncultured Pseudomonadales bacterium
AAAGACAAGACAGATGAAGTTGCCGTTACAGAAGAAATACAATCTATCATCGATGCAGCGGCATCTGGAGATCTAAGTCTACGAATTGATCCAATGGGGAAGTCAGGATTTTATGCCAGCCTGAGTGATTCGGTAAACAAACTGGTCGATGTATTTCATCATGTTATGTCAGACATAGAGGGAAGTGTCGGTGCACTGGCTAATGGAGATTTGAGTCACCTGATTGAAACCGAATATGAAGGTGCATTCGGCGAGGTTCGAAAGAGTGTTAATGGGACAATTAATCAATTGATCGACGTTGTGGGTGGCATCAAGGAGTCGGCCGTTCTCGTCAAATCTGGATCACAAGAAATTGCCTCAGGCAATATGGATTTGTCGCAACGTACCGAACAGCAAGCAGCAAGTCTTGAAGAAACGTCCTCAGCGATGGAAGAAATGACCAGTACGATCCAACAAAACGCCACCAATGCAAAAGCTGCGATCAGCCTTGCACAGGGTGCGCGGGATTCTGCAGAAAATGGAGGCGAAGTAGTGGGTAACGCCGTCATTGCGATGGCAGCCATCAATGACTCCAGCAACAAAATTGCTGACATTATAGGCGTGATTGACGAGATCGCGTTTCAGACCAACCTGCTCGCATTGAATGCGTCCGTAGAGGCCGCCAGGGCGGGGGACCAGGGCCGAGGTTTTGCTGTGGTTGCTGATGAAGTCAGAAACCTGGCGGGACGTAGTGCAACGGCTGCCAAAGAGATCAAGGAACTGATCCAGGATAGCGGAGCAAAGGTCAAGGAAGGGTCGGTACTTGTTAATCGTTCTGGCGAGACCCTCGAGGAACTTGTTGGTGCAGTAAAGAAAGTTTCTGACATCGTGGCAGAAATTTCCTGGGCTAGTGAAGAACAGGCAACAGGCATAGACGAAATAAATCGTGCAATCATGCAGATGGATGAAATGACGCAACAAAACGCTGCTCTTGTAGAGGAAGCAGCAGCTGCAAGCGAATCGCTTGAAGAACAGTCCATGTCACTGGACGAACAAATCAGTTTCTTCAATGTGGGTCAGTCCGAGTCAGGTCGGGCCGCGTCAGGTCGGGCCGCGTCAGGTCGGGCCACGTCAGGCCGGGCCACGTCAGGCCGGGCTTCGCCGACAAGACCCACGACACAGCGCCCCTCGAGCCCGAGATCCGCACGCACAAGGTCGAGAGCGCCCGAACAGGCAGCAACGACCCGGACATCCCGGTCTGTCAATACTGCAAATGAGCAGCCTGGCCAGGATGATGAATGGGCGGAATTTTGATATTGATACAAGAATAAAG
>CAZAZB010000332.1:1412-4781 GCA_964489485.1 uncultured Pseudomonadales bacterium
CAGCCTGGCCAGGATGATGAATGGGCGGAATTTTGATATTGATACAAGAATAAAGAGAACTTCCCGGGTTGCAGTTCTGTTGGTGCAGAAAAAATGCAGATAAACCTATAGCAAAGTGTGCCCAAACAAGATGCTACCCGGGAACTTAATAAACAAGGGATAGTTATACGACAATGGATAGTGATAAGGGATAAGGCGATGGTCAAGATTACAAAGATATCGACGATTATGGACTTGTATAAAAAGCTTGGTTGTACTCTCAAACGGGTGAAATCTGATATACAGGTGGATCTTGGACAACTCACTCTTGTGGACACAGCAACCATTCAGTTGTTGTGGGTGTTCGCCAGAAGCATTACCGAGAAAGGCTATCAAGTGTCATGGATCGATGTGCCACAGGCATTAGAAGACCTCAGCGCTAACACGGGCTTGAAGAAAACCTTTTCCTGAGGGGATCGGCAAAATGACATACGTCTAATAATCCTAGCCGAGAGAACCAGGTGAACGCCAAATTGAATCCAGAGATAGAAGCTGAAGAGACCCAGGATAGGTTACTGGCATTGTGTCGAAAGCAGTTAGCGCGTGCCCGGCAAGATGCTGGACGCCATTTCGAGATTCTGACACAGCGTGGATTGGCGATTGTAGACCAACTGGATCATGTCTTTGTACCATCGGATATTTCTTCTTCCGTGCATTCGTTAACCCTTAGCGAAAATTCCATCAAGTTAAAGGAACTCGCCGCTGCGCTCATTATGGAATTTCAGTTTTTTGACGAGTTTTCGCAACGTATGGAACACATTGAATCGACTATCAACGGCTGTCAAAACGAAACTTTTCAGTCGGAAGATGTGTCCACATTGGACAGGCTGTCCAGAATATTCAGCACCAGATCAGAAAAGGATGAGTTTTATTCGATTTTCCCAGAGATGGCGAAATGCGCGTCGTCCGGCGAGGTTAGTACTATTAGTTCGATCGAGCTGTTCTAAAGAGCTTTCTTGACGAGCTTTTTTTAAGGCAGTGTGTAATGACAGTATATACACCGGGGTATCCCATGATAGACAGTGATGAGAAAGCGAAATGACAAGCATGACAGCAAATGCTGCGATAGAGATGAGCGGTTCGGAATTTCATGACTTGCGAAAACTGGTGTTGAAATATACCGGTATTACCCTATCCGAGGCAAAAGTAGAGCTGGTACGGCGTCGGTTTGGGCCGAGACTTCGAGCACTTAAACTGCCCAGCTACTCATCCTATGCGCGTTATATAGAAAATGGCCATGCGGAAGAGATCAGCCATTTCTCTGACGCAATTACAACCAATCTGACATCCTTCTTCAGAGAGAGTCATCATTTCGATGAACTCGCCGCGACGGTTTCCGACATTGTTGCTAAAAGTCAGGTTGCGGAAAATCAACAGAATCGACGTCTTCGAATCTGGTCCGCCGGATGTTCGTCAGGGCAAGAAGCCTATTGTATTGCCATGACACTTAGGGAGTGTATTGCCAATATTGGCAGTTGGGATGTCAAAATACTCGCGACTGACCTTGATAGTAACTGTTTAAAGAAGGGGGCGGCGGGTATCTATAATTCGGCCGATATAGAGAAAATAGCGTCAGGAAAATTCTCTGATTGGGCTGCAAGATGGTTTGCCCCCTGTGATACGGGGACACGTCGAGCGAAGGACGAACTTCGCAGTCTCATTACATTCAGGCGGTTGAACTTCATGGACAAATGGCCAATGTCAGGGCCTTTTGATGTTATTTTTTGTCGAAATGTCTTCATCTATTTCGATAAAGAGATGCAAAAAAGCTGCCTTGAAAAATTTTCCAAGGTTCAGCGCTCCGGAGACCGTCTTTTCCTTGGTCATTCAGAGTCGGTCAATGGCATCACAGATGACTATAAACTAACCAGTCAGACTGTGTACCTTCGCCACTAGAAATTTATGGAATCTTGCCTCCCCCAGTTTGAATTAATCAAAAGATATGATGATCCTGATAACGATTGTGTTGCAGCAAAATTATTACCTGGAGAATATTATGTAACCCAGCGCGACGAAATGATCACAACCGTATTGGGGTCCTGCATATCTGTGTGTATTTATGACGTGGGGATTGGCTGTGGCGGTATGAATCATTTCATGTTGCCCGGCGATTCTGCAGGATCGAAGACGGGTTGGTCTCTGTTAGATGAAGAATCTACGCGGTTCGGACTCTACGCCATGGAAGGGTTGATCAATGACGTTCTTAAATGTGGTGCGAGTAGAGCCAGATTGAAAGCGAAGGCATTCGGTGGCGGCAAGATCATTTCAAATATGTCTGATGTTGGGCATCGGAATATTGGCTTTGTAAAGCAATACCTACTAGTAGAAGGTATTCCGATTGAGAGTGAAGATCTTGGATTGGTTTACCCAAGGAAAGTAAATTTTTTTCCAAGAACAGGGAAAGCCATGGTGAAGCGATTGCGGTCGCTAAATAACGACACAATTGAACGCCGTGAGAAGCAATATATTGCTGGTCTGAGTAAGACAGAGATAAGCGGCAGCGTTGAGCTTTTCTAATGAAGTAAAATGGGAAGGATTATGATGTTGAATGAAAACAAAATAAAGGTGCTTATCGTTGATGACTCGGCACTCGTTAGAAAATTGTTAACCAGCATCCTGGGAAAAGATCGTTCTATAGAGGTTGTTGGAACCGCAAATGACGCATACATGGCGAGAGAGAAAATCAAGAAGCTGAATCCCGATGTGCTAACCCTTGATGTCGAGATGCCCCGCATGGATGGAGTGACATTCCTAAAAAATCTTATGCGGCTTCGGCCAATGCCGGTAATTATGATTTCAACACTCACGGAAAAAAGTGCTGAAGTGACGCTGGATGCATTAGCGGCGGGCGCAATAGATTTCGTCACGAAACCTAAAGTTGACCTATCCCATGAATTGGAAAGCTATGCGATCGAAATTATTTCTAAGGTTAAAAGCGCTGCGACCTCAAGAGTCTGTAAATATGAGGGACCCATTAAAAAGGGCTGCACGCCTGCGATTATTATGCCCGAATCAATGCTCCTGAAAGATGGCAATGATAGTTATAGCACTGACGAAGTGTTCGGCGAAATGGCAAAGCGAAAGCATTTTGCAACGACGGACAAATTGATTGCAATTGGCGCTTCAACAGGGGGAACTGAGGCCATCAGGGAAGTGCTTGATGCTTTACCTCCCACAAGCCCGGGTGTCGTCATTGCGCAACATATTCCGCCGAAGTTCAGTGCAGCCTTTGCGAATCGCATGGACAACAGTTCTGCTCTGAATGTAAGGGAAGCCAAGGATGGGGAAACCATTATCCCGGGATATGCCTACGTTGCACCAGGAGACCGG
>CAZAZB010000333.1:0-4779 GCA_964489485.1 uncultured Pseudomonadales bacterium
CATTAAAGGTTGCATTGCCAACCCGTTTGCCAACAAGTAATTCCTTCTTGATGTCTGCATCACCCACGGCTGCCATGAGTGTCGGTAACCAGTCCATGTGGGACATGACGTCATTACTGATGACACCGGGTTTTATGTGGTTTGGCCATCGGACCATGGCGGGAACACGAAAGCCACCTTCCCAGTTGGTGTTCTTTTCACCGCGAAAAGGCGAAATAGCAGCATCGGGCCACTGGTTAAAGTGGGGGCCATTATCTGTGGTGTAGACGACAATGGTATTGTCTGCAATGCCAAGATTATCCAATGTAGCAAGTAGCTGCCCAACATGACCATCGTGCTCCATCATGCCATCGTTGTAGAAGCCCTGCCCCGATGCACCGAGTTGTTCTTCTTTCACATGGGTGTAGTAGTGCATTCGAGTTGAGTTGAACCAGACAAAGAAGGGTTTGCCGGATTTGTGGACTTTCTTGATAAAAGTAATCGATGCGGCCAGGAATTCCTCATCGACGGTTTCCATTCGTTTGCGTGTGAGCGGCCCACTGTCTTCTATCTGGCCATCGGCATAACTATGAATCACACCACGGGGGCCAAACCTTTTGCGAAATGCGGGGTTCTTGGGGTAGTCCGGATCTTCCGGGTTTTCTTCAGCATTCAGGTGATAGAGATTGCCGAAGAATTCATCGAAGCCGTGATTGGTGGGTAGAAATTCATCCTTATCACCTAGATGGTTTTTACCAAACTGGCCATTCATATAGCCAAGGGGTTTGAGTAACTCCGCGAGCGTGGGGTCTTCAGGCTGCAAACCGATTTCCGCGCCCGGTATGCCGACTTTGGTGAGTCCTGTTCGGATGGGGTGCTGACCGGTGATAAAGGCTGAACGTCCGGCGGTACAACTCTGCTCGCCATAGTAGTCGGTAAAGAGCATTCCCTCATTGGCAATTCTGTCGATATTGGGCGTGTGATATCCCATCTGACCCAGGCTATAACGGCTGATATTCCAGATACCAATATCATCGCCAAAGATAACGAGGATATTGGGTTTCGTTTTGTCTGCTGCTGTAACAGACAGACTAACCAGTGTTGTCATGAGTAGAAGGAGAATTTTCTTCATTAAACTGTCACTCCGAAAATGTTGATTAGTGACCAGGCGCAAACTCGCTGCTCTTATCACCGGCGATGCGCGAGTGATACATCACCCTGGGTTCAGCCATATCCCAGGGGCACGCCTGATGAAGCAGGCAACGGTTATCCCAGAGCACGGCATCGCCTGGTTGCCACTGGTGGTGATAAGTACGCGGGGACTGGCATGTGAAGTCTTCCAGCTTTTGCAGCAGCAATTCAGATTCGGCGGCTTCCAATCCAGGGATTCCGTAGGCATGCCTGCCGATGACGAGACTCTTTCGCTGTGTTTCCGGGTGGATTTTGACGAGTGGGCGCAGGGGTGGTTCCTGATCGTGAAAACCATAGCCACTGTAAGTGCTGTTATTGGCACCCGGCTGATGATCTAGTTTCCCCTGGCTGTAGTAGAGGGAATGATAGGCAGAAAGCCCGGCAATTTTCTCTTTGATACCCTCGCTTAATTTGTCATAGGCATCCCGCGTATCTGCCCAACCCGTTTCACCACCGGCGGCGGGTACAACATGGGCCGTGAAGACAGCGCCTTTTGCCTGAACCGGCATGTAGGTGCTATCCATGTGCCAACCCATATTACCCACCAGGATTTTCACCATGTCATCGGTGCCATCATCCGGCAGGATGCTACCGTCCTTATGGACATTGGAAAGTGCGGCAAGATCGAATTCCATTTCGCCGAATCGTTTGGCAAAAGTGATTTGTTCTTCACCACTTAGATGCTGATCGGGGAAGATCAGCAAGGCGTATTCAAGCCAGGCATTATAAAGTTCGCTGGCGACTTGGTCATCGATATCGGCCACCTTTAAACCGGTGACGACCGCACCAAATGTTGCGTCTAGTGGCTCCAGGTTAAATGCTTTCATTCTGGCATCTTATACCCTTCTTTGAGCACAGGCTTTACCTTTGCAATCGATAATAACGACTCGACACAATCACGTAATGATTCATCGAAGGGTCTGAAGGTAATCGGCAACAAGGCGCGTATTCGATCATTACGCAGATCACATAGCGCCCAGATACCGCGCAGTTCGTCTTCCCTTGCCTTGATATGATCCGGAAAGGTATCGGTCACTTCAGGGGTATCATGCCCAAGTTCCGGTAGTAGCCTGTCGATGCTGGCGCAGATGTCTTCCACATTGGCAGTTTCTGTTGACCAGGCGATATAGCGTTCACCGTTTTTGACATCTGTGCTTTCAAGCAACCCGATATGGCATTCGGCATCGTCACGCACATCGACGATCATCCAGGGTCGATAGGCGCCATTCTGGTAATATTTGCCCAGCAACATGGTTTCAATATTGTGCTGCCAGGGTCCCATATCTTTCTGATGGGCAGATTGAATCGGGCCAACATTATCCGCAGGACAAATTGTGATGGCATCCCACTGGCCGCTGTGTTCTGCCGCTTCTGCAAAGGCGCGCTCGGCAATCACCTTGCCCATGGAATAGCCCTGGCCTTTCTCTGGCGTTCGCTTGGGGTTCTGTTCATCCGGGAATCTGTCCTCATACATAACGGGGCGCCGCGCTATTTCATGTATGTCTGCTTCTGATAGAACAGCAGCGATGCTCGATGTAACGACCACACGGCTAACCGTACCGGACTTATTGATACTCTCGATGATGTGATCGCACACCATGCTGACATATTCCTGATCTTCATAATTGCTCACATGGGAGACATGGCATATGCCGTGGCAGCCTTCGAAAATTTCATCAAAGCAGCCTTTTGTATCAAGATCTGCGGCATGTAGTGTTAGTCGTCCAGACGCATATCCTGACATTTGTTTAAGAAAGTCTGTTCGGGTTGCATCGTTGATATCACGTACACAGGCCCGGACGCGATAGCCTTTATCCAATAGCAGTCGTACGACCCAGCCGCCGACAAATCCGGCACTACCTGTTACTGCGACTGTGCCATTTTTTGGGATTGGTGGCATTTTTTTCTCCTGGTTTCTGTCTTGAACCTTGCGGGCGACTGTCGTACATACTTTCCGTCTATCGTCTCATAACAAATCTTGCCAATCTATCCATGATACCAATTCACTTTGGTCATTTGACCAGAGTATTCAATAAAACCAGGAGAGATCATAATGCGAGAATTAAGTAACTGGGGAAGAATGGATGCTTTTCATCAAGTCGATGGTTCCTGAACTAAACAATCTACCTCTGGACCAACAAGAGCAACTGGTTGCGGAATCCAGACTCGAAGTTTTCAGAAATAACACTGGGAAAACTGCTCTTCTCTTCGTGGCAGCTCTGATAGTGCCATTCACTCTCTGGTTCGTACTTTTCGGCTCTTACCTGGTTGGCACAATCGGATACAAAATCCTTTCTATTTTCATTCTGGCAGTCTTCGTAGGCACCAGCGTCACTACCCACAGCTGGGTTCGTTCGAGAATGTTATCCGGGTACCTAAGAGATCAACTAGCCAACCTAAAGCATGGCAAGAACACCCAATAGACTCTTCTCGATACGCCTGGCGGAAGCGCTCGTCACGCCAGCTTCTTCTGCGAAGGATCGCCACCTTCCAACAGAGTTCGCAACGCGATCGATCATTGCAGAGGCTTCACCCTCTTTTATGTCTGCTACTTTCGCCAGGCTTATCAAATGCTTCTGCGAGATATCTTTTCCATTGCCAACGACAGTACAGGAATGCTCACCACCAGGGCCTTCTGACCAGGTCAGATCGTATGCGGGCGCAATACGCCAGGTTCCGTTACGCTCCATGATAAAACTAAATTGTCGGGCATGGTCATCTCTGTTGTGTGAGAGCACATTGAACACTGTGCGGAAAAACACGGCGTTACATTGCTCCTGATCACGAGTGATTGCCCGTGTAACCTGAATCAAGTCGCTGTAGTCGAGCGCCGGGAGGCGAATATCACTGTAGAGTAATCCGCTTAGGGATTGAACGTGGCATCGGGTATCTCCCTGCCGATCAAAACGACGAATAGCAAAGTAGTTGCTGCTGGAATCGCCTTCAATCAATCTCGTGACCGGCACATCAATGCCTGCATGACGCGCCATCAACGCGTAGGCGAATTCTATATTTGCTATATCGACCGGGTCACCTGTTCCGGGGAACTTAATCAGGTAATCGTGATAGTCTCCAGAAAGGCTCTTACCATGCACTGCATTACCCCGATCATCCAAGGATACAAGGACTTTGGGACGCGCCCCGCCAGGAGAGCCACCAAAGAATCCGAGCGCTGCAATCACTTCGCTAACCTCTCCTTCAAGGACCCGTGCAGCATCTTTCGCCAGTTTTCCCAAATCGAATTCGGCGTCTTTTACCTGCCAGTAGTCCGGCGCAGGTGCATAGCTCAGCGCACCGATTCCAGTAGCACCCACAAAGGCAAGTCTGTCGAGGGGCGTTAAAGTCGCGGGATCAATTCCCAGTTGTCTTGCCCTGCGATCTACAAGTAGTCGCCCCCAACCATCTGGCAAACTTTCATTGAACATGCCATGCAAACCATTGAAGACATCAATTTGATACGGCGTATGAAGCCCGGGTCCGGCCTGATGATAAATCGGAGAAATTTGAATCTGCGATTCGACAAACAATTGGTCATATTCCAGATAGGCAACCCGATCTCGAAATGCAAGACGACCGACTTCCTGACCATCTTCCGCACCCCAATTCAGG
>CAZAZB010000334.1:0-4765 GCA_964489485.1 uncultured Pseudomonadales bacterium
CAAGCAGATCTTGCGGACTGGCTTGCAGACATACCCCATTGCCATCCTCTCATGGTTGCAGTGGAAAATGGCAGCGCTGTGTCAATTTGTGCGAGCGTGCGTATAACTGCCAAAGCCCATGAGGCAGGTTTAGAGACCGCCCCGGCTTACCGAAGAAAAGGGCATGCCATTAACGTCGTTGCCGGTTGGGCAAACGCCGTTCGCAGGATGCATGCCATTCCTTTCTATAGTACATCCTGGGAGAACGCTGCTTCACAACAAGTTGCGGCGCGGCTGAACATGAATCTCTATGGGATCGATTACAATATTAAGTAGGGAAGCTCTGATCAATGGCGTATTTTTGTCAGAACAAGGCAGCGCATCGAAAGGTAAATCACGAATATGCCTTAAACAGAAGCTCCCTGGCAATACATCGTGTTTGTGCTATATTTTGTCTACTTTAGGAAGAGTAAACCACGGAATGGACACTTCTTCTTTACACCTCGTCTTTACACCTCTTTATCCACTTCTGTATCTGCACCTTTTTCTACGGCTTAATCCTGTGCTGCCCGATCTAACCCTATCCCACTGATTCCAGGGAGGAATCCGCATGTCTTCACTATTTGTTCGAGCCAAGAAAACAATTTCTCTTGGCGAAGATATTGCCGCGCTTATTAATACCCTTCGACAGCAGGAAAACATATCAATTCGAGATCTGTCCGATCTGTTAACCGGTATTGGCATTAGCGAGTCCCTTGATGCCGCTCTTAACGAAAGCCAGAAGGAAATATTGGAACAGTTCTTTAAGAGAATAAGAGACAAGGTAGACCTGGACGAAAATTTACAATCTTTGATCTTGCCTATTAGCTCGCTGAAAACGAAATCCCCACTGGCATGGTCTTTTCTAACGAACGTGGAACCGTCAATCCCCCAGGCAGGAGACCTGACAATTTCACTCAGTGGATCAACTGACATAGCCGTACGCGTACTACCTTCCCCCAGCTATAGTCTATCCGGGCAACTTGGCATAGCGGCTTCACTAAAATTACCCTTTCGTTTCGGTGCAATCGATACCAACCTCAAGAGTCGTGTACGCGGTAATTTACTCGCCCGATTCGATCACAGCCCTAAAGATCCTCTCGTGATAGAGGCGTTGATTAGTGATCTGCCACAATTGGCAAATCTGAACAGGCTCAGCGATCTACAAGACTCATCCCTGGATTCGGCAACCCTGAATGTAACGGGCGAAATCAATATCGCTGCTTCCATCCAAACTGGAAAGACATTTCTTATTGAGAAAAAAATGAACGCATCGACTGTTTCAGCCAGAGCTGAGCTAGGTGCTAAGTACGGGGTAAAATGGGCAAAATCAGGTAAGTTCCAACTGGATATCTCGAAAGAAGACGATGGGATACTCATGACTGTGACTCAGAAGCACGAGCATTCTATCGCGAGAACCCTGTCAGTGGGCACCGAAGTGAGCTTCACGGGAATACAGGAAGCCATGGCACCTATGATGACAAGGATCAGTCAGTTCCCTGATTCTTTAGAAGAAGCCATTCGAGTATATTCAAAACCAGGTGAGATTCTCAAATCCAAATTTCACCAGTTCCTGTCGGCGCAAGACAGTGAGGTTGAATTGCTCGCAGAAGCGATGAGCAGCAACATATCGCCTGAACAATTTGTAGATGATCTGATTGATGCGATAACAGATGAATTTGATAGCCAAGCGAATCAATTCGACCTGGCACTTGAAGGCAAAGTTGACGATCTCACTGACCGAATAATCAATCGTCTGCCAATCTCGGACGATGAACTCGAAGACAAGATACGTACGCTACTGGAAGAAAAAACAAAAAAGGTAGTGGCTTCCACAAAACGTGACCTTGCTCAGGCATTAAAAAGGCTACTGAACGAACCGGGCGAAAAAATAAAAGAAGTGTTGAGTGAATTTGGTGCAAGGACTCAAGATTTCACAGAGAACCTGGATGCGTCTACAGAAAGACTGTTGACCCCATTTACTAAAGCAATACGTCACTACCGTCAGCTTGAGCAGAAGCTAATTGATACCGTCGAGGCGATCGAAAAAGAAAAACTCGCGATCTCTTTTGGTCGCTCTGTAGACAAGAAAGACAGTCAGGAATTGTTGCTGTCACTCTTGATTAAAGAAGTAAACGACGAGACCCAGCTTCTATATCAGAAGATGTTAACCGGTGATTTTTCAGGTGCATTTCAAGCTGGGCTTGATCAGAACAATCTCAATGTTGAACTCCGCCAGAGTGTCTTCTCGCGGGTCTTCGCACGCGCGGTAACAACCGGTATCACGATTAATTTCTTTGGATTGGAGCTTGGCGCAACAAAGAGTATCACCAGCAACATAAACATCACCACAGAGGGTGGCGCCATCAACGTGATGCAGGGCACAGGCGAAGTGTCGAGCCAGAAAACCTGGTTCGGTGAGAAACTCAGCATCAAAACCAGCAACCTTATCAATTTCCTTGATGAGACGACCGCGCCTGAGTCCGTACTGAGCATCCACATCAACTATGTGGACCCTGATCTGACAAGACAAGAAATCAAGGAACACCTGTTTGCCTATGAAGAGCGCAAGCTAATCACCAATGGCGCTACCACACGCGCGATGAATGCACTGAGCGTCGAAAAAGCCCAGGGTGAGATAACGTTCACCACTATTGTGGGCTTCAATCGAGAAGAGGTTAAGAGAATTGCCAATAACGATGAAGAGACAATCATCAGTACAGCCTTGCTCGAGCAGGTAGAAAGCCTTTTCCACTACGATTGGGCACGGCAAGACCTGCAAGATCTGGAGGATTTATTAGGTGTCAATGCAGCAAGCGCAATATTTCACTTCAGAGGTAAGAGGGGCAGAGAAATTAAACATAGGCTCGGCGGTGGCGCTGGCATCGCGTCGAGATCAGTGACCAGGAAAATGGTTATCATCAAAAAATTGAATAACAACTGTGACGACCTGGTCGACTACTTCCAATTATGGCAAATCCTGATGAATACATCCTTACCAGCGATTAGCGGCGATGGAACGGTAAACAAAGCAGATTTCGAAAAACTGGAGAGGCTGAACCAGTCAATGGTCGATGAACTGGATGACTGGACACAGGCAAGTGGTGTTATTCGAAATTTCAAAAGGGCAGACCTCTCCCCCTGGTCATTGGCCTTTTTAATGACATTACGTTCATTGAGCGGCAGGACGGCACCACTGGTTCCAATTGTAGGCTGGCAGGAAAATGGCCGGGAAAAACAAATAGCTATCGTTTAGGGAGCATGATAATGAACGCATATTTTGACGATGATAAATTGTTAGCACCTCCTATGAAAAGAGCCGCCTTTAGTGACCGCATGGCCTATGTAATGGCTGAAATGTCGCGGCTTGCCTATTTCAAATGGGAGGGTGGCCATCGTACTGGCGCAGTATTAGACAGTATTGGAAGTCTGGTCACTGATGAAGCTACTCTTGAAAGTATTAAAGGCCTCTTGGATGGCATACTTGGAGAAGTATCTTCCTCAGATTCACTTAAGGTCTTAAGTTCCATCCTGGGAAGACATGGTTACGAGTTGGTAGAAACCTATAACAAGGGTCCAACGCAAGCTTTCCTTTGTCTTCATCGGCGGAGAAAGATGTTGATATTGGCTATTCGGGGAACAGAGAAAAAGTATGAAGACCTAAAAGCTGACATTAATGCAGAACTGATACAGATACCTGGAACAGACTCTGTTGTACACGAAGGTTTTTACGATCAATACTGCGACCTAATTGCTTCCGGCGTTGAACGAAATATTTTGGATTATGAAGGATACCAACTCTTCATCACTGGCCATTCCATGGGCGGTGCAGTCGCCACCATATTCACTAAACTTACTGCCAACGACTCCACTGGTGCCTGCTATACATTTGGGGCTCCACCCGTGAGCAAAAGCGGCTTTCTGGATGACGTAAAAACACCCGTTTACAGAATTATCAACCATACCGATATCGTACCCAGGCTACCCAACCCCTACATGGCCTATTCAGCATATTACTTGTACCAGGGCATGTTTCTAATAATCGCACCTTTTGGTGGATTAGCCGATCTACTAATGAAATCAGCAATCAACGAAAAGATCCGACTGTTACTGGTTGGTGCATCAGAATATAGACAATCTGGATATGGAAGCTATCTGGTCGGAGAAGGTAGAAAAACGAAACACCGATATACCGTCAGCTCATTCGATCGTTTGATCTGGTGGTTCAAGGCTCTAAAGTTTCTATTCAGAGGTAACGCAAAATTTATCAACGACCATTCCATTGCCAAGTATTCAGAAAAATTGAGGTATTGGGCGAATCGATAGCATGGAAACACGACAAGCAGACCGCTTTTTCGCGCCTATTGCAGGCTACGATGCCCGTGACCAATATAATTCGCCTTGGGTCTGATAAGTTTATTATCTGACCGTGTTTCAATAAAATGTGCAAGCCAGCCCACCATTCTCGCCATGGTAAACATGGCTGTGAAATAGTTGGGCGGTATGCCAATAGCGAGAAAGACCGCGCCTTTATAGAATTCAACATTTGCCCAGATGTCTTTTCCCTTTAATTTCATGCGTGCGTTAAATACAGTTTCCAGCGCCACCAGTGTTTCAAACACATTCTCATGTTTCGTTCCCTCACAGAGTGTTCTGGCCATGGGTTTAAGAATGAGGGAACGGGGGTCAATCGTTTTGTATTCACGATGCCCCATCCCCATTAACTTGCCCTTTCTTGCAAGAAGTT
>CAZAZB010000335.1:0-4747 GCA_964489485.1 uncultured Pseudomonadales bacterium
AGTTACCGGATCTTTAACATTAGCCGCACGGCAATTTACTGTAAAAACCTGATCCGGTGCTTTTCCCGCAATATCTATTACCTGATACTCTGGTAGGGGTGCCTTTCTCGCCTGGAGGTATTCCTGCAATCGTGTTTTGGAATCTTTCCCGGAATTTGCCAGCGACAAGTCCCCGAGCCTTGATTCATACCATGCCAGGACTCTGGCTCTTGCCTTGGACAAACCATCATCTTCGTAAATGGCACCGATAATTGCCTCAAGAGCATCAGATAAAATGGAATCCCTGTTGAAACCACCACTCCTCAACTCACCCGTTCCCATATTTAGAAAATCACTCAAGGACATGTCCCTTGCGATCTCCGCGAGCGTTTTACCGCGCACCATATTCGCCCTTAGTCGGCTTAGCTGGCCCTCATTTGCCGTAGGGAATTGCTGATAAAGTGCATCGGCTATTACAAAATTGAGAATGGCATCACCGAGGTATTCAAGCCGCTCATTGTTATCAGAGCCATAACTGCGATGGGTGAGCGCTCTAACAAGAATATCCTGGCGAATGAACTGGTAGCCCAGTTTTGATTCGAGTGCGGTGAGAGAAGCTGGCATTAGCGTGACACTAACCGAGTAGTGGAACGCTAATTTCTGAGTTCAATTGTTTTTTCGAACGAAACAACGAAATCCAGATTACGAAAGATATTATCTCGAATCTCATAGTCCATAACGATCTGAACTCCATTTCTCGTGCGGTTAATATCGATATTATCGCGCACCTTGAAGTCACGCACATTATTGACTTTGAAACGTTTGATGATCAGCTTTTCCAGTTGGCCATCGGTCTGCAAACTCAATCCATCTTCAGTCGCCATGCCATCCAGCACCTTGGACATGGTGTTGTTGTCCAGATAGAGTGGGACAATCTGGAGACCAATACTCAGGACAGACCCAAGAATTAGCAAAGTCATCAATATACCGAACATGCCCATGCCAGACTGTCTCGCGGGCAAGCCAGCTCGTTGTTGTACCGTGTTAGATCGTTGATTCATGTTCGCCACTCCTGCTTTGTGGTTAGGTATTATTCCTGGCGAGTGCTTTGGAGACTACCTTCACTATCGGTAACGGGAACGGCAAGGAGAACGACGAACCCTCTACTGCGCGTTCTCTATCCAACTATTCCTTGAAAATTCCGGTAATCTTAACCCTGGTTCCTTATGTAGCCAAACGGCTATCGCCTTGCCAACAATTTTGTCCTCACTCGCCAATCCCCAATAACGACTGTCACTGCTCTTGTCTCGATTATCACCCATCATAAAGTAGTGTCCTTCCGGAATCACCCACTCAAGTGCTCGTGAGTCGCGATAAGGGTCTCGGTGAATTTCATGCTCCACACCACCCAGCGTTTCTGTATAGACAAGATACTCCGGTTTTTCGGGTGGAATCTGTGCAACAAAAACCTGTTCCTGTTTTTCGTTGTTGATATAGATTGTCTTGTCCTGATATCTCACCTTATCACCAGGAATCCCGACCACTCGCTTGATAAAATACTCATCCTCATGAGGCGGAATAAAAACCATGACATCGCCGTTCTTGGGTTCATCTACAGCGAACACCTTAGTACCAATAACCGGCAGCCTCACGCCATAGGCGTACTTGTTCACGAGGATAAAGTCGCCTACCTCAAGAGTCGGGATCATCGAACCCGTAGGAATCTGAAAAGGCTCAAACAAAAAAGACCGTAACACCAGAACGATGGCCAAAACAGGGAAAAAGGATATCGAATACTCAACAATAATGGGTTCACGAAGAATCTTGTCCAGCGCCTCTTCAGATTTGGCACTTTTAGCCATACCATCGCGCGCTGCATCTGCTGCGGCACGTCTTAATGGTCTCAGATAAAGCACATCAAATAGCCATATCAGACCTGTAATAGCAGTGCCCAGTACAAGCACCAGCGGAAAATTGACGCTCATTATTTATCTACCCTCAATACCGCAAGGAAGGCTTCCTGAGGAATCTCCACACTACCCACCTGCTTCATTCGTTTCTTACCCGCTTTCTGTTTTTCCAACAGCTTTTTCTTCCGCGTAATATCACCACCATAACACTTGGCTGTTACATTTTTTCGCAGGGCCTTGACTGTCTGTCTTGCAACGATTTGACCACCAATGGCAGCCTGAATGGCGACATCAAACATTTGCCTGGGAATGAGTTCCTTCATTTTCTTGGTCAGGGAAAACCCTTTACCCCTGGCATCATCACCGTGAACGATAACCGCTAAGGCATCCACCTTATCGCCATTGATGAGCACATCAAGCCGCACAAGATTACTCGCTTCAAACCTATCGAAACTATAGTCGAGCGAGGCATAGCCTCGCGACACTGACTTGAGTCTGTCAAAAAAATCCAGCACAACCTCGCTCATGGGTAGGTCGTAGGCAATTGACACCTGTTTCCCAACAAACTGCATATCCTTCTGAACTCCACGGCGCTCGATACAGAGCGTGATGACATTACCAAGATGTTCAGACGGCACAAGAATATTTGCCCGCACAATCGGTTCGCGCATTTCATCAATAGTTGAAGGGTCAGGTAACTGGGAGGGGTTATCGACCTTGAAGACATCACCTTTTTTCGTGCGCACCTCATAAACGACTGT
Organism: uncultured Pseudomonadales bacterium; assembly: GCA_964489485.1. Lineage (GTDB taxonomy): Bacteria > Pseudomonadota > Gammaproteobacteria > Pseudomonadales > Azotimanducaceae. The sequence continues at coordinate 2,651 of CAZAZB010000335.1, forward strand.
GGGTGCAGATGTGATCAAGTCGAGGTTGTATTCTCTTTCAAGGCGTTCCTGGACAATTTCCATGTGCAACATGCCAAGGAACCCACAGCGAAATCCATTACCCAATGCATCGGAACTCTCGGGTTCATAAACAAGAGACGCATCATTAAGGGTTAGTTTCTCCAGTGCATCTCTGAAACCATTGTAGTCGTCGGCACTAACGGTAAACATACCTGCGTATACCTGGGGTTTTATCTTCTCAAATCCCGGCAGTGCTTCAACCGTATCAGCATTGGCCAGTGCAATGGTATCGCCAACGGGTGCGCCCTTGACATCTTTGATTCCCGCAACAACAAAGCCGACTTCGCCTGCACGCAGCACCTTCGTTTCCAGTCTATTGGGTGTAAATACGCCAACAGAATCAACCTGCTGCGTTTTGCCAATGGACTTCAGAATTATTCTGTCTTTGACCGCAATTTCACCTTTCATCACCCGGACCAGTGACACCACGCCAAGATAGTTATCAAACCAGGAATCAATAATCAGTGCTTGTAAATTGGCGTCCCGATAATCTTCGGGTGCTGGAATGACCCGGATTATCTCTTCCAACAGTTCCTTGACGCCCTGTCCGCTCTTGGCGCTCACATGAAGTGCGCCTGTGGCATCGATACCGATGATCTCTTCAATTTCCTGACAAACCCGGTCGGGGTCTGCCTGGGGAAGATCAATCTTATTGAGTACCGGCAGCACTTCGAGACCCTGTTCCATCGCCGTGTAACAGTTCGCCACAGACTGGGCCTCAACGCCCTGAGCAGCATCGACGATCAGTAGCGCACCTTCGCAAGCAGCCATCGAACGAGATACCTCGTAGGTGAAGTCAACGTGCCCTGGCGTGTCTATAATGTTGAACTGGTACCTATGTCCATCATCCGAGTCATACATCAGCGTAACACTTTGGGCTTTTATCGTGATCCCGCGTTCCCGTTCGATATCCATCGAATCGAGCACCTGTTCCGCCATCTCTCGCTCGGACAGGCCACCGCACATCTGGATGAATCGGTCAGCCAGCGTGGACTTCCCATGGTCAATGTGGGCAATGATCGAAAAATTTCTAATATGTTCTGGGCTGACTACCACGGTAAAGTATTGGAGACTCCAAAAAAGGCGTGCAGTCTAAAGGATTAACCCACTATAAGCCACGAAAACAGCCTGCACCTAAACCCGGCTACTCAATCTTAACAACCAGGAACTCGGGACGCTGTTTGCGCACAATCCTGACAGGAATGGCTATATTTGACTCAAGATTCTCTACTAATATCGTGAACTCTTCGGCCGTGTCGACCCATTCACTATCGATTGTGGTAATGATATCGCCGCGTTGTATACCCGCAATACGACCTGGACCATCGCTGGTTCCTGTCACCAGGATTCCTCGAGTAACGCCAAGCTGATCTTTTTCTTCATCCGTCAGATCCTGCACTTCTACACCCAATCGATTTCCAGATGTATTTGCAGGATTACTACCCGCAAGCAGGCGAGCGGATGGATCATCGAGCGTGCCAATTTTAATTATTACCGTTTTCTTTTTGCCTTCTCGCACGATTAACAATTTAGCTTTTGTATCTGCTTTTGTTCGTCCTACAAAGTGTGGGAGATCTGCAGACAGGTCCACATGTTTACCATTAAATTCGAGAATGATGTCACCTTCTTTCAGACCACCCGCTTGTGCAGGGCTATCAGCATATACCTGTGTAATGAGAGCGCCAGACGGCCTGTCCAAGCCGAATGATTCTGCAAGATCGCGATCTACCTTCTGGATAAGCACACCCAACCAGCCGCGGGAGACCTTGCCATTTTCTTTCAGTTGTTCAACAACTTCCATCGCAACATCAATAGGAATTGCAAACGACAACCCCATATAACCGCCTGAACGGGTAAATATTTGGGAGTTAATACCAACAACCTTGCCACTTAGGTCGAACAAGGGGCCTCCTGAATTACCAGGGTTGATCGCAACATCTGTTTGAATAAAGGGGACATAATTAATGCCCTGATCAGGCAGACTCCTGCCTTTTGCGCTGACGATACCCTGCGTCACAGACAACTCAAAGCCAAAAG
>CAZAZB010000336.1:0-4741 GCA_964489485.1 uncultured Pseudomonadales bacterium
CAGTTGAACTACAAGGTTTTCGCCGCTGGTGACTCATATAATGACACTTCTATGCTGGCAGAGTCTGATGCTGGTTTTCTCTTCCGTGCTCCGGCCAATGTGATTGAAGAATTTCCACAATATCCTGTGACTGAAGAATTTTCTGAACTCCGGAAATTTATTGATCAGGCAGCTGGACTCTAGCCGATGGAATCCCGCGAATCTGCCTTGTCAGAGATCCTGTCGATCGCTGCTCGCCACACATTGACCTCGCAAGACATTGCAGAAGCAATGAATCCGATAGAACGCAGTGGCGGTATTGCCAGTAAGCTATTGGCCTATGTTGGGGGCATCTTAATGCTTGCCAGTCTGGGTGCCACCATCCTTATGTTCTGGGATGATATGAACATAGCCGCCCACCTGTTAGTGACGCTCGGTGTTTCGCTGCTTTGTATATTTATTGCGCTGCTGTTGCTGAAGGGTGAAAATGATCCGGATTCCACAGAATCTCGTCTTGTCAATGCGGTTATGCCACTGTTTCTCGTTGGGTTCTTGTTACAGCCCATGGGTATGATGGTGGCCTTCGATGAATGGAATATTATGTCGACCGCCCAGTTATCCTTATTGCTGACGACTCTGCTGATGCTCGCTCAGTCTGTCTTTTTTTACTGGCGGTACCAGCGGGACGATCTATTGTTTGTTTCCTTGATCTATTTCACTCTGTCTTTGTTAAATGGGCTCGATCTACAAGATGCGAGTGAGAGTACTAACTTCGCTATAACGGGTTTTCTGCTCCTGCCGATTACTTATTATTTCGATCAAACCGACAATCGCCGCATTACACCCTTTTGGTATCTTGGCGCAAGCAGCGCGCTACTGTGGGCGGTTTTTGAACTTCTTGAACCAACCCGCTTTCATGTCATCTTTGTTGCTGTGGCGATTCTAATGACTTATTTCAGTACACTGGCGAAGAGTCGGCTGATGTTGTTTGTTAGCACGTCTGCAATGTTATGTTATTTGGCCTATTTCACAAACGAATATTTTGTTGACTCCATCGGATGGCCCATCGCGCTTATGCTGATGGGCGTTTTACTTATCGGTTTTTCCAGCCTTGCCCTGAGAATAAGTAACAAGTTCATTCTGAATACGGGCGTTAACACAGGCGTGAATACTGAGGTAAATCACGGCGGCGGTACAAATTTTAAGGGCGGGTGATTTCCATTGCCCTGCTGAGGTCGGCAATCAAATCGTCAGGATGTTCCAATCCAACTGATAACCGCAATAAATCATCTGGCGTGAGCGAGTTTTTACCCTCAACTGGTTTTCTGTGTTCGATAAGACTTTCCACACCGCCAAGGCTAGTGGCTTCTGTAAATAGTTGCGTGGTAGAAGCTATTGCGGCAGCTCTCTGTGCGCCACCAACGACCTGTATGGATAGCATTCCACCAAAATCACTCATCTGTCTGGCTGCAATTTCATGACCAGGATGTGAGGGAAGACCGGGATAGTGAACACTGTGAACGTCAGGGTGGGAAACAAAAAAGTCTGCGACGTTTTTTGCATTAGCGCAGTGCCCGCGCATTCGATAAGGCAGCGTTCGTATACCTCTTAGAAGTAACCAGCAGTCGAAAGGAGAGGGTACTGCACCACCAATACCCTGAATGGTTCGAATACGTTCTGCCATCTCGCTGGGTTCCTTCATGACAACGACGCCGCCGATCAGGTCGCTATGGCCGCCAAGATATTTGGTTGATGAATGCACGACCAGATCGGCACCCTGTTGCAGTGGTTTTTGAAGCAGCGGTGTTGCCCAGGTACCGTCGACGCCAAATGTAATGTCAGATGATCTGGCGATTTCACCAAGCGCAGCAAGATCCGTAATCTTCAACATTGGGTTCGAAGGTGTTTCCACCCAGATCAATTGTGTATTGGGTCGAATCGATAAGCGAACGGCATTAAGGTCTGTCATATCGACGAGGGAATAGTCCAGCCCCCATCGGGCAAAAATATCGCTCGAGAGTTCTCGTACACCAAAGTAGGTGTCATCGGCGAGTAGAATATGATCGCCGGAAGAAAGGCTCTGAAAAACAGCATTGACCGCTGCCATCCCGGACGCGAATGCAATAGCGTGATCGCCACTTTCAAGTGCTGTCAGGCAGGTTTCCAGCGAGTGTCTGTTGGGATTATCTGTTCTTGAATAGACCATTCCCGCATTATTGCCGCGGTGATAGGTGCTCGAAGGATAGATGGGAGGCATCACAGCACCGGAATCGTCTTCCAGTTCTCTTCCAGCCTGGACGGCAATCGTTTCGACTTTCATCTATTCAGCGCCATAACGAAGTTGGCGATATTCACTGTGGAAGCTCATTACCTTTGTGACATAACGACGTGTTTCGGGGTAGGGTGGAATACCATCGTACCTTTCTACGGCGGATGCACCCGCATTGTAGGCAGCAACAACCAACGGAATCTCGCCATCAAATCGATCCAGAAGTTTTCGCAGATGTTCCACACCGCCATTGATATTCTGCCGTGGATTGTGTCGGTCTTCCACATGATATTGTTTTGCTGTTGCAGACATGAGTTGCATTAAACCTGTAGCGCCTTTATTTGATACCGCATCGGGATCAAACCCGGACTCCACCTGAATAACGGCCTCAACCAATGCAGGGTCAACCCCGAACTCAAGGCTCGCTCTTTTTATGTAGACTGCAAACCGGGTAGGACCGCCGGTAGAGATTGGTCGATTCGCGAGAATGTGTCCGGCATTTACCAGAGAGTCGCGTTTGTTAATGAGATGGTATCCACGAACAGGGTGGTCAGACACCATTCGTTCCCCATTGGCTCCCTCATAAAAATATACCTCAGCCTGCGCGAGGTGAGTGATCTGCGAAACGTAGATCACTAACAAGAAGCTTGTCAGTCGAATCGGCAACATTAAAGGCATGGTGAATTTATTATAATGGAAGATCGATTCTACTCAATTTTGTCAATCGATCAATGTAACAGTTGCTAAGAGAACCATTACAAGAGAACCCGTTGTAAGATAAGACTTTTCCAAGAGAGCCCTGGACAACTATGCAGCACCTATTACCTGACCTACTACCTGACCTATGTGATCAATACCCTGAACATGTTCGAGTGGCAAACCCCGGCTTCAAAAATTTTGGTGGTAGATCTTCATTTGCCGGAAAAATTGTGACCATTAAGTGCCATGAGGATAATTCGCTTGTTGCAGAGCAGGTCGCATTGCCAGGCGCAGGCAATGTTCTGGTGGTTGATGGCGGTGGTTCACTTCGCTGTGGCTTGTTGGGCGACAACCTCGCAGAGAAAGCCGCCAATAATGGCTGGGAAGCCATTATTGTGAATGGATGTATTCGTGACGTTGATACGATTGCCAGCATTGATATCGGTGTACAGGCACTGGCATCCCATCCCATGAAAAGTGTTAAACGTGGTGTTGGGGTGTTGGCGGAAATACTGCATTTTTCCGGTATTCAGTTTATCCCTGGCGAGTATCTCTATGGTGATAATAATGGACTTCTGGTTTCCGCAATGAAGCTTCACCCAAACGATTAACTCTCCTGGATTCAAAAACGCCTGGATTGCTTTCTATCATGCTTTCTCGAATAGCACTTTGAATCGTTTGTGGAGTAGCTCCTAAAGTCTCATCTGCCGCAGATTTGGATCAATTAGCCCGGACTCCCAGGCTGCCGTAAACTGCCTCCCTAAACGACTACAATCTGTCACATCGGAAAAATTTGCATAGCCATCAAATACATCGTGGTCGAGGCGATAGATAACCCCGCAATCGTCAACCAGTACATATTCATGATTGAGTCGGCGCAGATCCGGGTGAACAACTTTCATTTTGATCGACGATGAAAGTTTGCGGCTGATTTCCAATAAGACATGACTGTGCTTGATCACTCTGTGGGGATCATGCAACAGTATCTCGATGTTGGTATATCGATTTTTTCGAGCCAGTGCGGAGCAAATTTCACGTAATTCCGAACGATTGAATAATTTGTGCTCCAGTACAGGTGAGTAGATTCGAATGCTGGTGACCGCCTGGCTCGCCATTTCAAGAATGATGTTCCGGAAATCTTCTTCCCGTCTCAGCATGATCAGGTTTTTATTTTTTCCGAGTTCATAGACGGCATTTGAATCCGAAAAATGATCACCGATGATATCCGGCCGTTGCAACGGACCATGAACATCTTCAATTTTTAGCGTTCTTGTGTAAGTTTGATCTGACTCTTGCTGGGGCATCTTGTTGGAGGTTGAGAAACCAGTGAGCCGAAAAAAGTGATCCAGATTGCTGGACGCTACCAGGCTCACTTCTGCCAGGCCGAGTCTGGTAGCCTTTGTGATCGCGAGTTCGAGAAGAGACCGCCCAACACCTTGGTGCCGAAAATCAGATAGAACAGCGAGTTGTGATATCTGGCCTTCCATAGAAAGACAGATGACACCTATTATCTGTCCTGTTTTATCCTCTGCAATCCAGTGTTTGGCATCGTCTTCGTCGGTCTTTTGCTGCCTTGCTTCTTTGACTGTTATGCCTTGTTCTACCACAAGGACCAGCTGCCGAATATTCCTAATCAATTTTGCGTATTCATTAAATTCGACTTCGCGAATATCGAAATTTTTAACAGAAAGTGACAAAGTTTCCTGGGGCACCCTGCCTTTGTCGACAGAATCCTTGTGTGTTTGCCCACGGCGATTTCCTCCCAGTACACTCCCGGGCGCGTTTTGCCCCGTG
>CAZAZB010000337.1:0-4713 GCA_964489485.1 uncultured Pseudomonadales bacterium
ATCCGGCGTGGAAAAACCGCCCCGTCAGTCGGTCTGCCTTGCCTGTTGCCAGAGCGACCACCAGCTCGCCACTTTTATCAATTGGTGTCCATTGATCTGCTGGAATATCTTTAAAAAAGGGATCGTCTGTCATATCCGTCGCTACAAGACCAGGACTGATAGTGAATATACTGACGCCGTATTCTTTCGCTGCCCCGGCGAAGCAGGTGCTCATTCGCTGCAATGCAATTTTACTCACCGCGTATGCAGATGATCGCGGATTAGCGGAAGCCCCGACAAGGCTGCCGATGTCGATGATGCGACCGGCGCCCTTTTTTGTCATATGCCCGAGTGCAGCGTGAGAACAAAGAAAAGCCCCGCGTAGATTGACCTCCTGTACCTTCCACCATGCATCTACATCCTGTTCCCAGGGCAGGGCAGTGCTTGTTCCAATACCAGCGTTGTTGACCAGAAGATCCAGTTTTCCATGTTGCAGCACAATCTGATCAATCGCCTGGCGCACCTGTGAAGCATTGGTGACATCAATTTTGATTTTTTCGCAGGTACCTCCAGTCGACTCGATCTGGCTCTTTACCAGGTCAAGTGAATTCATATTTCGCGCGGCAATGACGACCATGGCGCCAGCAGAGGCGAGCGCCTGGGCGATCTCTCTGCCGATGCCACGATTAGCGCCGGTAACGAGAGCCACCTGTCCTTTTAATTCTGGTTTCTGCATTGGAATGCCTGTCTTGTTAAATCGCCTGGTCTGGTTGGGTGCTTGGTTTAGCTCACTCGCCGCCGATGTAAATTTTAATCAGGCGATCAAGAAACTCACGACCTTCAAAAAGAGACTTCACCAGGATTTTCTCATTCAGGCCATGAGCATTCACTTTTCCCGGTTCTCTGAAAATACCGCTGACGCCATAGGTAGGGATACCGGCTGGCGTCAGGAATCGTCCATCTGTTCCGCCTGCAATCATGGTAGGCAAGACGGGAACACCTAACCACATAGCAGCGGTGACACGTTCAATGGGTTCAAGCACTTCGCTTGTCAGTGGCGGGGGCGGCGAAGTTGATTCGGGTGGTGCATCAAATGTGACGACTACTTGCGGGTCATCAATCAACTTAATCAGCGCCTGGCGAATGTCTTCCTGCGGGTGTCCCGGAAAGATTCGACAGTTCACATTAGCGGTTGCACGCTGGGGCAGCGCATTAGGCGCATGTCCAGCGGAAACCATCGTCGTTACACAGGTTGTATGTAAGATCGAGTTGTATCCTGGATTCGCTTTGATACGTTCCAGTGCGTCCGCATCAGGAGGTGATTGTAGAATCGCCAGCATATCCGCTGCGACCTGTTCTTCTTTCATACCAGAAAGAATCTTGAAATAGCCGCGCGTTGTCGCGTTGAATTCAATCGGAAATTCGTGATCGGCGACCTTGCCCAGTGCCAGCGCCAGTTGGTTGATCGCGTTATCTTTTCGCGGCCTGGAGGAATGGCCACCAGGGTTCGTGACTTCAAACTTAAAATCCTGATAGACCTTCTCGCCTGCCTCAATGGCGTTGTAAACAGGTTGCTGTTTGCTATCGAGGCGACCTGAGCCACCCTCGTTGATGGCAAACTTTGCGTCTAACAAATCCCGATGGTGCTCCAGCAGATAGCTCGCACCATTGAAGGTGTTGGGCGTTTCTTCGCCGCAGGTCAGCGCCAGTTTCAGGTTCCGCTCTGGCTGATAACCGGATTCACTCAGGCGCACCATAATATCAACAAAGATCGCCGCCATCGACTTGTCATCTGCCGTTCCTCTGCCAAAGAAGTAACCATCTTCTTCTATGAGCGTGAAGGGATCACGTACCCAGTCTTCCCGTTTTGCCTCAACCACGTCGATGTGCGCCAGCATCAGTATGGATTCATTTTCCGGTGAGGTGCCGCGCAACATTGCGACAAGATTTCCCTGTTTCGGCCACTCATCCGGCACAATGATGTGGATGTCTTCTTCAGGTATACCGGATGACTTCAGCTGAACTGCCATTGCCTCCGCCGCTTCAGTGCAACTGCCAGACGATAGCGTGGTATTGATCTCGACCAGTTGTTCGTAGAGATCTTTAAAGGCCTGTTCATCATCAGAAAGTGTTGCTCCTTGAACGGATGAGACAGTTATGATGAGAGTAGATACCAAGGCAGTGACAAGCCGCATAATTCAGATTCCTGTGTTGTTCACTTATGTTAACGTGACTGGCCGTTATCCGACAGTCCGCCTCTGTCAGCCTATCCGCCTGTGCCCCGTCGGGTAATCATCGCCATTGGCAAGTGTGAAAAAATTGTTGGTGATTTCCCATGGTCAGCGTGGTTTGTGCCGTTACATTCGTTTGTGCCGTTACATTCGTTTGTGACCCAAATGGGAAGTTTGAAGTAGTATAGGCTTCATTCTCAATCAGAAATGGATAGAACGAATTGAACCTGATATGCAATGATTTCCGGGGTACCCAGGATCTTGCCAAAGTGAAAGACTTTCTCCGTGGAAGAGAGCGCCCTCAATCTTTTCTGGATTATTGGACTGCTGGCAAATCGACGGTAGGAACTTTCCATACGCTATTCGATAGTCCTTCGTCTCATCATAAATTCTGGTCTGATGAGACGGGGCGATATCAAGCGTACCTGTGGCTTCATCCGGAACCTAGCGACACCATCGTGGGCAATGAGAATTCCTGGCAGATGCTGATTCATCCTAATGAAAGGACCCGGACACTCGTAGACACGGTTATCGCCTGTGCTGAAGATGAGCTGTCAAAACTTGTTGATGAGAACATAGCTAAAGGACCAATCGAAACCGTGGCTTATGGGGAAGATACCTGGTTGGTGTCTGTGCTTGCTGCCTATGGGTATGCAAGGCACGAGGCGCTTGAGGTTTATATGCGCTGTAGCCTCGACCGGGTGATGGATAAACCTGGCCTGGCCAGCGGCTATACCATTCGACCGCTGGATGCCGAGAATGATACCTATCAAAGAGCTGGCGTGCAGAGTGATGCATTTGCGGGTGAACCGGAACCCGGTGCCTGGGCCATCGAAAACGTAGCGCGTTTTCTGCGCTGGTATGACGGAAGGGATGATTTGGATCTGGTTGCGACCACGGCTTGTGGAGAAATTGCCTCATTCGCCGTTTTTTTGGTCGACCCGATCACGCTGGTGGGTGAACTTGATCCCGTCGGGACAAGGGCTGCCCATCAACGGAAAGGACTATCGAAAGCTATTCTATTTTCTGGGCTACAATATTTGAAGTCGAAAAATATGGAACATGCCGTCGTAAGAACCGGTGTCGAAAACACACCCGCCATTCGCACCTATGAATCTGTTGGGTTTGAAGTGGTTGATCACCTTTACCGGTATATTAAGACAGAAGGGTGAACCACCTGCCAGAATCTGCCATCTATATCATCTATCGTGACGAAAAAAGTAACTTATAGAACCTTCTTATTTTTCCTCAATTACGAAATGTACTTCGCCATCAATAACACCAGCCGTATCTCCAGCTTTTTCTGAATTGGGGTTGTCTAGAAATGCTTTCGCGTCCTCAATATCGTTAACGCTCAGTGTAAAAAATACATTGTTCGGATCATCAACTTCACGCCACAAATTTTTAAGTAGCAGTCCAGCTTTATTTGCTGCAGGTTGTTGAGAATCGAAATGCTTCTTCCACACTTCGTAATTGGCTACCCGGTTTCGTACCAGCATTAACATACATAACTCTCCTTAGGGCCTAACATTTGGTTTCACTGCTACACAATTCGGTCAAATCGCCGCGTGTGGTACAAGTCCTATTTTGTCGATTAAACATGCACAAAGTATCAAATAATGATTCTTTGTGAATATGAATTCTACTTCTGATCCAGTTGACGCAAAACAACTGGTTCGTCAGTTGTCAGCTGGTGGACGCTACCATTTCGAGGCGGAACAGCTCTCTACAAGCTGCATATAAAACCGGCGGCCCGATACTCCGAAGATATTGACCTGGTTCAAATCGAAGCGGAAGCAGCAGGTCCGATCATGAGTGCGATTCGCGAGGTTCTCCGTCAATGGATTCAAGAAAACTCCATATGGTGTGCAGTCGCGCTGGTTCAGTGGTATTTGCGATATCAACACCTACGATCTAAGCGAGTTGCTCGGTACCAAGCTACGAGCACTCTACCAGCGAAGAAAGGGGCGTGATCAATAACGATCCTCTAGTGGTCGAGCAAGGCGTGGCCTATTTATCAACGCGAATACCTTCGTTGCTTTTTATTGGCATCAATGTCGCTTTCCGTTCTTGTTGGATAGGAGTCAGTTTGGCTAAGTGGTCAATGGTATCCATAATCACTCTATCTTTGGCCAATATTCTGTTTAACTACATGTTGATATTCGGCAATTTTGGTGCGCCACGCATGGAGGTTGCCGGTGCTGGGTTAGGAAGTACCTTCGCAGTCTTTTGTAATGCCTGATTCGCAAAGGGGAATATTCTTGTCGTTAAATAATGCAGACCTGAGTGCGAGGAACTCCCGACGTTCTTTTACGACCAGCGTGACTTCAAAGAGTTGATTTTCAATGTAGATGCTACAAGCAACGGCGTTTATGGTCGATCCTGAAAGCCCAATACTATCTCCAAGTATTCATTTAGAAGTATCAGCGTGTTGGAATCCAGTTCCGTGAGTGGCTTGCCAATGAAACGCATATTGTCGATAGTCCTGATCTGATCGAGCATC
>CAZAZB010000338.1:0-4685 GCA_964489485.1 uncultured Pseudomonadales bacterium
ATTCTGTCGCAATCAGAATCTCTTGCCTGGATCACCGAAGTTGTCCTCATGTTTGCTTTCGCGCTGGTGCTGATTTTTGGACCTGCTCTAAATCGTTTTGAACTGGGTCTGATCGAAAATGCACTGGTGGACAAGAATCAGGAATTGAGCGCGGCGTTGGAAAGAATCCGGGAACTCGCGATCAAGGATGAGCTAACCGGTGCATACAATCGTCGGCATGTCGCAGAAATTCTCGCTCAACAGAAGGCGCTTGCTGATCGAGGCGACTATTCATTTACCATGTGTTTTATTGACCTGGATTTTTTTAAACGTGTCAATGACCGCTTTGGTCATAGTGCCGGCGATCAAGTCTTGCGTAGTTTTGCCGACATAACGATGAACATACTTCGTGAAGTGGACTGTGTGGCTAGAATGGGCGGCGAAGAATTCCTGTTGGTCCTCGCTGGAACATCGCAACGTGATGCACTGCTCGCAGCCGAAAGGCTTGCCTTGGGTCTTCGCGACATGATTGTCAGCCAGAACGAACCGGAAACCAGAATTACCGCATCCATGGGTATCACCGAATATCGCAAGGGGGAAGAGATTCAAACAATGCTGGAGCGGGTAGACAAAGCGTTGTATGACGCAAAACGAACGGGTCGAAACAAGATTGTCATTGCTGGTTCCGAGGGAGCGAAGAGTTAGGTTCTTCAGGGGTGATCGCGATCGAAAAAGAAACAACCATGGGCTGCACAATGCTAGCAGTCTGTTATCATTAGTTAACAATTTATGTCGTGAGTGTAATGGACAAACGAAGAAGTCCACGATACGCCACTAGCTTGAACGCCCTGGTACACCCTAATGTGGGAAGGTCCTGGTTATGTACCATTAAGGACTTTTGTGATAGTGGGATGTTGCTGGTCGAGCAGGAGGGTGGTCGAAGCCGTAGGGGAATGCCGGGAATTAATCCCGGGGAGACCGTTGGCATCCACTTTAGTGTTCCGCTCGAAGCCAAAGATCAGCATTTTAGGCTTGAAGGTCGCATTGTCCGAGTCATGGATAGCGGTGTTGGTATTAACTTTTCCACTGGCATGGCTGATGACGCCATGGATGCTTTAACGAGCCACTCTGATGGTATGCCCGTTCAAGCAATGTCACCACCGGAAGTTGTAGCAAAGCGTACCTCAGATAAGACAGCCCCCAAGAGTACCGACCGGGACAGTAAAAAGGCACAATCAACCGTATCTGCTGCTATAAAAAATAAACGAAAACCTGTTGCCACCATTAGTCAGGCTGCGGGTGAGACGAAGTCTACGGCGAACCTGACGCTAAAGAAAAGATCTCCCTTTGCCAGCGGTGGGTTAAAGCCCACAGACTCGATGCGACTTGTCGCTGCGCTACGGGCAGGTGTTGTAAAGGTCATGCCGGAAATGACCACAGCCTTGTTTAAGTACATGGATGTAGAGCTTCTGGAAATGGCCAAGGATGCCAAATCTAATGCGGAGCAGAGCGAATATTTCGCTGCGATGTCCAATCTGGAGAAAGCCAAAAAGAAAGTATCAGACCAATTCGCCAACGATATATTGGATCAGATAGATAACCCCCGTGATCTTGAAACGCTACTTGAGGAGCGTAAGAAAGCCAACGAAGAAAGAAAGGAGTCTGCCTCAGCCAAGAAACTGAAATTATCTCTGGTCAACACGGAAGAGTTTGAAGACTGGCTAGCCGTTGCCAATATCATTTCTCGCAGCGAGCGAAGTTATGAAAAATATCTTCAGGAACTGCTGCCAAGAATGGGGATGATGGTAGATTCCTGGGGTCATAATGAAGCGAACCCACTGGGTACAGCCGTTTTCTGCCATGCCTTCGATGATGCTATTCAGGGTGTCGCTCTTTCCAAGGAGATTCGTCAAAAAGTTTATACGGGCTACGAGGCAAAAGTTACACCGCTCTTCCGCAAGTTGTATATCGCTGCGACAAAACTGTTAGAAGAATCGGGTCTCTTCCCCGATCTTGACGATGACTATATTACACCCTCATCGCCTGATTCGAGCAGTGAAGTCGAAGAGGAAGAATCCCTATCAGAAGAAATAGAAGATGACGCCCTGTCGGACGAGATAGAAGATGAGTCGGGCGGTGAAGACGAAGAGGAACTGGAGAATTTACAAAATGAGCTTCGGGATGAATTGAAGCGAAGGCGCGAAGGCACGAATCCGAGCTCTAATCAAGGCTCTTATCAGGGTGTAGGCGATGGCAGACCAGGCAAAGCGTCACCCAATCGGCAAAAATCAAACCGGGGAAGCTCCAGTCAACGCCAACGTAGTGCCGTTGCATCGTCGATCAGTGATATTTACTCGACAGTTCGAAATCTGATCAGCAGTCAGCAGGATGAATTTGAAGGTGACAGCGGAGATCATGATTATGTAGAACTCGACGAGGTGCAGGGGTTACTTGAACAACTTCAGCAGGATATTAGCCGAACAGCCGAATCTGGCACAGCCGTTCAGCGAGTACCCGTTCGACAAAGGATTCTGGAAAATGCCGCCATTGATGGCCGGCAAAGGCAGCTAGCGCCACAAGCAATGGAAAGGCTGGATGTTGTCGAGAATCTGGTTGATGCCATTGAAGATGATTCGCTACTGTCGGATAGCGCAAAAACCTGGATACGACAGCTGGAACTGACCCTCGGCAAGGTTGCAACACAAAGACAGGACTTTCTGAATGATGAGAATCCACACCGTTCGATAGACGTTATTAATCAACTCGCCCAGCTAGGGGGGTCCGAAAACGCGAGCGTGCAGCGTAATGTTCAGGAAATAATCGGTGACATTAATCAAAGTTTCGATTCTAACCCTGCTGTATTTGATGACGCGATTGAAAAATTGCAACCTTTGCTGGATCGTCAGTCGAGAGCCTTCACGGGTAATGTACAACGGACTGTTAAAGCAAGTGAGGGTCAGCAGACACTTCTGAATGCCCAGAGGGCTGTGGTCAGCGAGATGGACCAGAGGCTTGCCGGGCGCGAGGTGCCAGAAATTCTAATGAAGTTGCTCATGCCGGGTTGGCGTAATCTTCTTGTTAATACCCACCTAAGGCAAGGTCAGGACAGTTCAGACTGGAAGAGTCATGTCCGAGCCCTTGATCAAGTGATGGAACACCTGGAAGGATCGGCAGACCCGTCAAGTTCAGATAACTACATTGCGCCTGATGAACTTCTGCGGCAGATTGAAAGCGGGTTGGATTCTATTTCATTCGAGCCAGGCCAGCGAGCACCCCTGGTCAATACCCTTCGACAGATTCTGACATCAGATGAAAGTGTTGCTGATCTGCCGATGGTTGATCTTTCCGAGAAAACAGTGGCGGAGAGTCTGGGCTTCGCGGATATCACCGACAGTGAAGAAGAACGGCGTCAAATTCGAGAGGAAAAGCAAGATGATACGGAATGGAACAGGCATCTGGAACGCCTGCAACACCTGCATGTCGGCGAATGGGTGGAGTTTAAAGAGCGAGGCGACGAGGTGGAGATTGCCATTGCAGCCTGGGTAAGTGAAGCCAACACCAAATTTGTCTTTGTTAATCGTCGCGGGGTTAAGACTCACGAATTGTCTGTTGAAGAATTTGCAACAATGATGATTAAAGGTGAAGTCAGGATCATGGAGGAATCTGATATTCCGCTGACGGATCGGGCCTCTCACCGAATGCTGCAAAACATGCACAATGAGCTTACACATCAGGCGACACACGATGAGCTAACAGGGCTGGTTAACAGGAAGGAATTCGAAAGAAATCTGACGAGAATTCTGGGTCTTGCAAAGCGGAACGATACGCATCACGTTGTGGCGTTTCTGGATCTTGACCAGTTTAAGGTTATCAACAATACAGGTGGTCATGACGCAGGTGACCGGTTGCTTGTAGAGCTAAGTGAAGAAATCAAAAGTACCGCCCCAGAGGATACGGTTCTTTCCCGGCTTGGCGGCGATGAGTTTGGCATACTGCTGGAAAATGTGAGCAAAGACGGTGGCCTCAGTATTGTCAAACAGGTGAGTGATGCGGTCAAAGCATTCCGGTTTAACTGGGAAGATGAAGTCTTTTCCCTGACAACGAGCTGCGGTGTCGTCAATGTTGATGGTGAAATCGAAAGTGTGACATCCATTCTAAGAGGCGCGGATTCTGCCTGCTATATGGCAAAGGATGCAGGGCGTGATCGAATTCAGGTTTACGAAACCAACGATAAAGAAATGGCGCATCGAAAAGATATAATGGAATTCGTATCACAAATCGATCGCTCCCTTGAAGAAGATCGATTTGTCCTGAATTGCCAGATGATTTCACCAATAGATGCCGACTCCGGAGAACATGCGCACTACGAAATATTATTAACAGTTCTTGATGAAAATGATGAGCCCATGCCGCCGCAGGACTTTATTGTGGCGGCTGAAACCTACAATCGCATGGGCGCCATCGACCGGTGGGTCATCAAGAATGCGTTTAAGTTTATTGCCAGTAATATTCTCCGCCTGGACCACCTGGGTGCATTCTCAATTAATGTGTCGGGTAATTCGTTAACTGAAAGCGATTTCATGGAATTCGTTCTTGAACAGTTCAATGAAACACGGTTGCCAACATCGAAAATATGCTTTGAAATTACCGAAACAGCCGCCATTGGTAATCTGGATGATGTTATCGAGTTTATCGAGAAGATGAAG
>CAZAZB010000339.1:0-4680 GCA_964489485.1 uncultured Pseudomonadales bacterium
GCAGTCCAACCACGCGAGGCCATGCGGTCCAGCCACAATTTTGAATCAGGATTCTTGTAGACCTGTTTCTTGCCGCCGCCAATCATCTCATTTTCAGATTCAGGAAGACGCATGGACTCCGGACAATTTTCATTAAGCCACTCACGAGTCTCAGCACGATACGTTTCTAATGTCGTCATGATGCCCTCCCCGGCAAATCCAAAAAATAGCCATTCGAATAACAGCAAATCGAAAGACAGACAATATCAAATTACTGGCGTGTAAATAAACATGTGCTTGGCTGCTTAAGGTTGCCTATTAACCGCAGTGATAGTAGCTTTAGCTGAGTTACAATCACTTCTTTGCGGTTCTATTCTACACAGTTCTGGGAACTGTAGATGTCAGGTACAGATCGCGCAAAATACTGACGAGAGACGACCCTAATTCAGCGAGAATCAGGCGATAACAACCTAATCGGTATGGGCTTCATCACAAAGGCAATGACAATGATTGATTTAACCCGTGAGGGAAATGTTTTTACGCTGACCATGAACGATGGTGAAAATCGCTGGAATACAACCTTTGTCAGGGCTTTCGCAGGGGCACTGGACAAGGTTGAGGCATCAACGGGCCCGATTGCACTGGTCACAGCATCGGCGAGCGAGAAATTTTTCTCCAATGGCTTGGATCTTGATTGGTTGTCATCCAAAGGAGATCATATCGGCGGCGATCGAAAGATTTTTGGTGCCGAGTTTATGACATTGATGGGCAGGATCATCACACTACCCTTTCCGACAATCTGTGCAATCAATGGTCATGCCTTTGGCGCGGGGTTTATGAGTGCACTGTGCCATGACGTTCGATTGATGCGCAGTGATCGCGGATTTATCTGTGCCAATGAGGTTGAACTGGGCATGGTGATCCCCGACCCGGAGTTGGCCCTGTTCCGGCACAAGCTTCCCATGGATACATTTTTTCAGACGGTACAGCTGGCCAGGCGCTGGACAGGTCCAGATGCACAGGTTGCCGGTATCGTTCAGCAGGTGGAATCTTTAGAGAACCTGCTTAGTACCGCCCAGACACAAGCCGAAGCATTGTCGCGGCTCGGGGCAAATCGCGAGGTTTATGGTCGAATGAAGGAAAGACTCTATGGTGAAAATGCAGCAATCAATAATATCCATGGACCAGCCTATATGCTGAAACATCCCGCGGATCACTAGCCTGTTGTCGGCGTAGTAGGAAGCGTTCCATTTAGCATATCCACCGCAGCAGACACGGCGATGGAAAGCCCACTGGCATCCGCCTTATTCTGTCCCGCGATATCAAATGCCGTGCCGTGGTCTACGGACGTTCGAATAAAGGGAATACCCATGGTGGCGGTAATACTGTCTTCAAAATTGTGACCCTTGATGGCGATATGTCCCTGGTCATGATACAGCGCCATAACAGCATCGAACTCACCGCGGACCGCCCGATAAAAAACAGAATCTGCTGGAAATGGGCCTACAATATTTAAGCCTTCTGCAACAGCTGCCTCAACCGCTGGTCTAATCTCTTCGATCTCCTCGCACCCAAGCATGCCACCTTCACCACCATGTGGATTCAGGGCAGCAACCGCTATTTTTGGTGCCTTGTATCCCCACTGTTCGAGACAGGAAGAGGTCAGCCTCAATTTTTCCAATAGAACAGGCTGCTTCACATACGCTACCGCCCGGGCGAGAGACTTATGCGTTGAAAGGTGGGCCACCTTTAGCCCAGTGGTCATCAGCATTGTCGCCGTAAGTCTTGACCCCGTCAGCCGTGCAAGTATCTCCTGGTGCCCAATATCATCGTGGTAGCCTGCCGCATGGACAGACTCTTTATTTATCGGACAGGTAACAACGCCCTGCAGATCCCCGGCAAGACAGTAACCCACTGCAGATTCAAAAAGTTGAACCGCAACACGACCACATTCAGCAGACACAGTTCCCTGTTTTAGATCGGCAAGAGCGAAGGGTTGGCTGACCAACGCTTCTGGTTCTAGCACTTGAAGATTATCCGGGTCTTCCTTCAGTTCATGCAGCCGGGTAATGCGCCTTACCGGAATCTGGATACCTGTCTGCTGCATCGCCAGATCCAGACAATCTGACACGCCAATAACGAACGGCGTTGCACGGTGATATATCGCTGGGTTGGAGAAGGCTTTGACGATCACCTCTGCGCCAATTCCGGCAGGGTCTCCCATGGTAATGGCGAGTCTGGGCTTTAGCATTAGGGAAGACTCTGGGACAATATATGACGGGCGACCATTTCCGGTTCCTGCATGGGAATGAAATGCGTTAAATCAGGGAGGTAAACATCTCTGCCATTGGGGAAACACTCTGCCAGACCAGGCCAGGTAGGTGATGCACTAAAATCCATTTCCTCTCTGGTCACATCACGTTCTTTTGCCCTTAGTATTTTAACGGGGATATCGATATTTCCGATACAGTCATAAAGATCTTCACTGGCACTTCCCATATAGACAGCCGCCTCTACATCGGGTGGGCATGCCAATACGCAGCCGCTGCCATCGGGGTCTGGCAACACGCCGTACTGGCAATAATCTCTAAGCACATCTTCGCGCCATAACCCATAGGAACCACGTCCCTGAAAATTCGCAAACATTGCATCGGCATCTGCAAAACTATTTTTACGCCGGGCCACTGGATGAACGCCATTCTCATCCAGCCAGGTTGAGTGTTCCGGCTTCTGTGCCCGGTAAAATTCCGGCGACATGACGACAGGGTCAACCAGTACAAGGCGAGCAAACCGATCGGGCTCAACATAGGCAGCCTGGATAATGCAATGCCCACCCATCGAGTGACCGACCCCAACGATATTGTTCAGATCCAATGATCGAATAAGTTCAATGGCATCCTCACCAAAGCTTTTCCAGGTGAATGGCGGCGTGTTATGACTCCGGCCATGTCCTCTCTGGTCAATAGCAATCACATGCTTACCTTCGAGATGCCTGACAACCTGATCCCAGCAACGGGCATGAAATCCCGTTGCATGGACAAGCAAGATGGTTTCTTCGTCAGGGGAGTTTGTGCCCCATTCAAACCAACAGATATCAGTGCCATTAACCTGCACAAAATTTTGCACAGCTAGCCGCTCTGCAATGTTATCGGTAACTTCGCTCAACTCGTCTCCACTCCTGTTCACGCTAATATTAGTTCTAAATGCCAGCACCGTTTGACGGCTCAATCGACACAAGGTGCACTTAAAACGGGCAACCCAGCGATCATTCCAGACGAAATGTTTTTAGTTTGTCTGCTATGCTTTCGCCTGTACACTCTGTGCTTACTCTCATTACCCACACTTGTTGTGTACTCTCATTGGAGCGACCTGTTTGTGAAAATACACTACTTTCTCTTTTCAATCTTCCTCTATTGCATGGCGCCAGGTATACAGGCTGCACTCAGCCCGATTGAGCTTAGGATCGCTGACCTTATCGACGACCAAAGGCAAGACGCCATTTCCCTGTTAGAAACAGTCGTCAATATGAACAGTGGAACAATGAATATTGAAGGGGTAAAGAAGGTCGGCGCTGTCTTCAACAATGCTTTTGAAGAACTGGGTTTTGAGACCCGATGGATCGATGGCAAACCTTTTCAACGAGCAGGACATCTCATAGCAACCTACGGTAGCAAGGGGCCGAAACTTCTACTCATTGGACACCTCGATACCGTTTTTGAAAAGGATCACCCGCTACAGACCTATCAACCAGTTTCTGGCGATCTTGTGAAAGGACCGGGTATTACGGATATGAAGGGTGGTGATGTGGTGATGCTCTATGCACTACAGGCATTGAAAGACGCTGGCAAGCTGGACAAATTGCGTATCACCGTCATACTGACTGGCGATGAAGAAAAAAGAGGACGTCCTCTTGATATTGCGACAGCAGCACTCATAGAAGCCGGAAAATGGGCAGATATTGCGATAGGTTTCGAAGACGGCGATGGGAATCCCAAAACCGCTGTCGTCTCCCGACGGGGCTCCACCAGCTGGCGCCTTGTTACCCATGGTCGTCCCGCCCATTCATCACAGATCTTTCGTGAAGGTTATGGTGATGGAGCCATTTTCGAGGCAGCGCGCATTCTCGAACAATTCAGGCTGGCGTTATCAAATGAGCCTAATCTAACATTCAACCCTGGTGTCATCGTCGGTGGCACCGAGTCATCTCTGGATGCAGAACTGGCCAGAGGCAGTGCATTTGGGAAAAACAATGTCATCGCTGAATCTACCCGGGTTAACGGCGACATCCGTGCACTGACCCCGGCACAATTACATCAGGCGCAGAAAAGGATGCAACAAATTGTAGCGAACAACCTTGATGAGACCTCCGCCGAATTGAGCTTTCTACCGGGATATCCACCCATGGCACCATCAGAGGGTAATCGACGCCTTCTGGGCATCTACGATCAGGTAAGCCTGGATCTGGGATTTGGAGAGGTCCGCGCGGTTGATCCGAGAAAGGCTGGCGCCGCAGATATTTCATTTGTGGCAGAGCATGTAGAAATGGCTATCGATGGGCTGGGACTCATGGGCTCCGGCGGGCACACAGAAAAAGAAACCGCCGACATGAAAACCCTGGGCCAACAAACTAAACGTGCTGCACTTCTTTTTTATCGAATTGGTATATTGGACAGATAATCCTGGCTTCCATCAAAGCCACTA
>CAZAZB010000340.1:0-4674 GCA_964489485.1 uncultured Pseudomonadales bacterium
CAGGAGTTGTGAGGCGGGTCATTTTACAAGGCATTAAAAAACACCTTCATTCCTGAACTTGTTTCGATGAATTATCTGATGGCTGCAATGATGGTAGTCACATCTATCGGTATGAGCCTGGTACCTGAAAGCCGGGATCCCTTAACAATGGAGTTCTGGTTTATCATGTCGATGGCATTATTAACAGGGTTTATTGCTGCCTACCCAATTAACTGGTGGCTAGTATCTAATCACCTGAAGCACGGCATGATGACGGTAAGACCAGATGCAGTTGATAGCAGTGCAGGCAGTCAGAGTCATTCTACCGCTGGTCATTCAACACATGATAAACAATCTGCAAGCCATGGTCCTGCGGAACATAGCGGCAAAGTATCCAATACAGCAGTGGGTCTAATGGTAGTTGCTTCTTTTATTGTATTTGGGTTAGGCGTAAGTTTTTCACTTTTGTATGAAATGTAGATGAATAAGCAGGGTTATTCTTGCCACTAGCGAAATATTTTCCTGGTATAAAAATATGAAAATTTTGCAGTTTATACGACTGTACTTTAGTGAGCGATATTCGCTATCGGTACGAATTCTACATTATATGATCTTATTTCTTGTCATCAGCCAGATAGCTGCAAGCAATTTTATGGATGTTAGTGCTGATGGTGCAATCGGAAAGACTACTATTGAATTTTATGCTGCATGGGTGCACATAATAACAGGCCTAACGCTCGTGTTAGTGACTACAGTGTTTATTACTATTGAACTAAAAAAACATGGCTTGTTGTATTTTTACCCCTATTTAGCTGGTGATTTCTCACAAGCAAAATTAGATATAAATCGATTGCAGCAGTTTCAGCTGCCAGCACCGAAACCCAAAGGACTTGCTGCTATTGTGCAAGGATTAGGATTGTGCGCAATATTAGTGGTTGTCTTCTCTGGATTCTCGTGGTTTATCCTATGGTTATTTGATTCGTCTCTGGTCGCGAACGCACAAGAACTCCATCAGTTGCTAACCGGATTGATAGAGGTTTACATAATTGCGCATGGCAGCATGGGCCTGATTCACTTAACTATCACTTACCGAAAACAGTCGCTAACGAGTCCGATATGAGAGGAGCAATAACCTAGATTGGCATTGAGGCTAACGACTTTTTTCAAAAAGATCGACCAGCTCCCATATTTTTTCACGTCTGTCTTCCGTTGACCCGTCTTGTAGTGCGTCTTCGATACACTCGTGTGCGTGGTCTCTGAGTAGTATAGCTTCTACCTTGGTCAGTGCGGCCTTGGCCGCCTGGATTTGCTGTAGGATGTCTATGCAATAGCGATCCTCTTCGAGCATACGATTCAATCCCCGAACCTGCCCCTCGATGCGCTTAAGACGTCGCGAGATGGCGGCGCGTTGTTGTGATAGTTCGGGCATGTTGCTCCCCTCTTTTACTCTTAAAATATGAAACCCGTGCTTGGTCAGAAGTATATGTCGGCTGTGAATAATCTCTGCTTGGTGGTGTAACGTCCCTATCTAGAAAAGACTCAACCCTGCCGGTTGTTCACGACTAAATTTTGCCAGACAGAAACCTGATCTTGCCCACTCCTGATTGACCTTGTCCCGGCCAGTATATTTGACCTTTATATAATACCGGAGCATACGGGCTTCCGCTGACAAAAGTAGTCTTGCTGCTCTCTGCGTTAACCTGATTCATATACTCGCTGTTTGGAGTCAGGTTAACACAGAGGATCCTGATGGAAATTCAACAACACATAGCGTTTAATATCAGCCACTCTCTGCCAGCTTACCTGACACAGAGGGACTCGTGAAACTGTAGAATAAAGTAGTCTCAATCGTCGCATCCACATCATGTTGAACTTATGCCGATTTGTCGGCTCCAATTGAGTGTCTTAATATGAAACCCAACACCCGGTGCGAGCTATACTTGCACAGAAGGCATGACCAAAACTGTGATCAAAACTGTGATCAAAAATTGTGACTAAAGATCATGAACACTATTGGAAATAGGGGCCAAATCGGAATATACTAAACAGTTATGTTAGCGCGTACCCTGATAATTATAGCCTACCTTCTGGCAACATTGCTCACGCCTGCACAGGCGAGTGTCTGCAGTGAAATGGCGGTTGGTGATGGCTACGTCTACATGGGTGAAATCTCCCGGCGATCTCCTGTTGTGTCCGATTCTAGCGGCCATATAAATGACCAGTCTACCTGTCCATCCAATATAGACAGAAACGATTGCAATGACATGTGCACCACAGTCTATGCACCCTCTAGTTTGAACATCTACAGTACGCCGCAGCTCGCCACTCTGATCCGACTGCCCGATTCAATTGTTCCCCCGAACACCACCAGCCAAATTCTGGCGGCACATAGTACCCGGCAACTACGCCCGCCAATTTCCTGATTTTGTCGCTACTGCAGGTAGCCATGCGTTTTCCTGTTCAGTAGGAAATTTAAGTATCACCTAATCACCATCATTTTCACCGGAAAATAAAAATGCGTTTTACCAAGAATCTTATCGCTATCATGCTGTGTGGCAGTCTCACTTCGAGCCTCTATGCAATGGAAGAGCCCGCACCCGTTAAACCGGCTGTCGGCATTCCACTCAGCATCTCTACCGCCGTGGACATAGCAGTCCGCGATAATCCTAATCTCGCACAGCTACAACAGCGATATCTGGCATTGTCAGAGATACCTTCACAGGTCGGTGCGTTACCGGACCCAACGGTTAATTTCAATGCACTTAATTTCCCCATGCCTGGGTTGGACAGAAGCCAGGAACCGATGACCCAATTACAACTCGGTTTTTCCCAGGCATTTCCATTCCCCGGTAAACTGGGGTTAAAAGAAGAAGCCGCTGAATTCGAGGCATTGGCGGCCAACCATTCTGTGAACGAACTACGCAACCAGCTCATAAGCGGTGTTCGAAGTAAATGGTGGCAGGTCTACTATCTTGATCACGCACTTGAGACCATCTATAGCAATCAAAAGCTCTTTCGAGAATTTATCAAGGTCGCAAAAACGAAATACGAGACAGGTAGCGGTCTGCAGCAGGACGTATTGCTCGCACAGCTGGAACTATCAGGTTTGATGGATCAGGAAATTCAGATCAAAGCCATGCGCCGAACCCAGGCCATTCAACTCAATGTGCTGATGGATATTCCCACCAGGGATTCTGTCATCCTGGCGACTGACACCTCAACGGAGTTGGACCCACTTCCAGCGAAAGAATCATTCTTTGAATTAGCAGCAGACAATCGTCCTTTGCTAAAACAAAAGGAAACTGAAATCGAAGCGGCCAATTCCAGATTGAAACTTGCAGAAAAGAACAAAATGCCTGACTTTTCCGTCGGCGTTGCCTATGGCAACCGTGCTGGCGATAACCCGCCACCAAGAACCGGTTCAAGAGACGATTTTCTTTCCATCAAATTTGGCGTAAAGATACCACTCTATAGTGGTCGAAAGCAGGACAAGGCAATAGACCAAAGGGCAGCAGAGCTGCAACGAAGCTACTACGCCTCCCAGGATGAAAAAGGGAAAATCCTGGGCGCGATTTCTACCGCGATCACGGACTATGACCGGGCGCGGGAAGAATTTTCCCTCTTTGAAAAAGGAATAATTCCCCAGGCAACACAAACAGTTCAATCAATGCTCGCCGGGTACCAGGTGAATGAGGTCGATTTTCTAAACCTGATTAGATCCCAGGTAACCCTGCTTAACTATCAACTCCGATACTGGAAAGCTCTAACCGAAGCAAAACAATCACTGGCGCGCCTGGAAGCAGCCGTTGGGGAGGAATCAATCTATGAATAAGTCAAATATCGTCACCGCAATTATCATGCTGGGCATCGGGGCTAGCGCCGGCTACTGGTACTCATCACAATCCATGAATACAGGAGCAGAAGTAGCCGTAGAAAGAACTCCTCTCTACTACCGCAACCCGATGGATCCGGGAATCACATCCCAGAGTCCGGCGAAGGATCCCATGGGCATGGATTATGTTCCTGTCTATGCGGAAGAAGAGAAGAAATCTGCGACAAAGGAAATATTGTTCTATAGAAACGCAATGAATCCTGCTGTGACCTCGCCAGTGCCTGCGAAAGATTCGATGGGCATGGATTATGTGCCTGTTTACGCCGATGGAGGCAGCGATGGTGACCCGGCCGGAACAGTACAAATTGACCCTGTCGTGGTTCAGAACATAGGCGTGCGCACAAAATTTGCAGTGAAGAAAACTTTCGGGCGAAATATTCGTGCCGCCGGTCGAGTCGAGTTCGATGAAGAACGAATGGCAAGACTACACCCAAAGGTTGAAGGATGGATCGAAGAAATCAGGGTTGATAAAACCGGCCAGAAAGTGAGTAAAGACGATATTCTTCTGGGTATCTATTCACCCAAACTGGTTTCCACACAGCAGGAATACCTGCTCGCACTCAACAACCTTTCTATTCTGAAGGAAAGCCCCATTGAAGAGATTAAACAAGGCGCTCAGGATATGGTTGATAGTGCACGTGAAAGATTACAACTTTTCGACGTTGCAGAGCATCAAATCAAGGAGCTGGAAAAAACCAGAAAAATCAAAAAGATCCTGCACATCCATACCCCTGTCGGTGGTACCGTCATCAAAATTGGCTCAAGACAAGGACAGTACGTTACGCCGAAAACCGAACTTTACA
>CAZAZB010000341.1:0-4650 GCA_964489485.1 uncultured Pseudomonadales bacterium
GAATCACGGAAACCATCGAAGTTGTATCCGACACTCGCCCAGGTATTGGTGGCAAATTGTCTGCCCAGGGAAACGCCATAGGAATAGTCAATCACATCAGCATTCCAGGAGTGGAGCGCATTTAGACGTACACCAATATCCCATTTGTCTGACAAATTGCGTCGCAGCTCACCACCGATGAGGTCGGTGAAGCCTTTGTATTCGATACCATCAATCGTATCCACCACATACTTGAACGCATATTGCATGGAGACTTGTGTTTTCTCATCCCACACATAGTTTGCGTTGAGATTGTTTACAATCTTGCGACTGGTTGTTTCAAAGCCGGTGCCGCCCTGTTTTCTGAATGCCAGTTCAAGGCGATTAAAAACAGTCCATCTACTTTCATCAGGCCGATAAGCAAAACCAAAATTCAGTAAGTTATCGGTTGTACGTTCATTAACACCATCAACGATTCTGCCATCAAAAATAGATGCCAGCACAATCCCGCCATCAAGATTACGAAGCGCACCTACGCTGAAATTGTACCGGTCATCCTTCGCGTTGCGATACTCCAGTCTGGTTGTGTATCGCCAGAGATCAGTCGTATAGTTCGCTCCTGCGAACAAAGCGGTAAAATCACCATTCTCGTTACCAAAAACAGGCTTGGCATTTGGGTTAGGACTATCTTCAACAACAGGCACATCTTTAACTGTTTGCGATCGATCCACACCAAAATCAAAAGCCCAGTCCGCGTTGTATTGGAATGATTGTAGCAATCCATAGTTGGCGAATACCCGCTGACCCTGTTCACCTTGTTCCTGCGTCATCGTAGAAGTGACTGTGGCTCCCTCCCATAGGTTAGATCTGAGGCCAACGATGGTTCTTTGCGAGTCCTGTTTATCACCCCAGGTAAATTCCTGTTGCCCTGTAATACCGATTTTATCGGTAAGCGCATAGTCTGCACCAAGTAATAACCTCGTTGGGAAGGCCTCATTGTCGTTACTACCAAGAGGCGCTTCCCCCGATGCCCGTAGCTTTAGCCTCCTGTCCATTAGCTGGGTCTGTACTTGTCCTGTTAACTGCTGAGACTCTGTGCCGGGGCGTTCACCACCCTTGTCTTTCGCAGATTGCAGCCCAACGCCATACGATAATTGTTCGCTTCTGAAGTCTGCGCTGGAAGAAACGACATCTCTGGTGCGGCCATCCTCCAGGGATTCATCCCGATACATCTGAGCATTCATGCTAACAAGCTCATTGATCCGCACAGTTGCATTGGCACCAATTTGCCTCGTCCCTTTTCCTGCATTGCTATTCTGGCCTATGCCAAAGCCTGCTTCTTCTTCCCTGATAAATGCCACACCATCAATCCGGGCGGATTGGTGTCGAAGTGATACCGAATAAGCATCTCCCTTTCTTGTACCTGTATCAGAATTTTGCTTGCTGGTCGCTATCTCTGCAATCACCTCGGTACTATCGCCAAAACGATAGGTCAGGTCTGCCGCTGTCAACTCCGCCTCTCTACCCTGAACCTCTTCTCGTATCACTGTTGTCCCAAGGATTCCTCGTTCCGCATTAAAAGCCATGGCGAGCCTTCCACCGACATTCAATTTTTCCCTGCCCTTGGTATCAATTTCATATCGGGCAACGATAAACAACGGGTTCCCTTCGAAGTCCTGACTGAAAACCGGTTTCTTGAAAATCAACTCACCACGCTCATAGTCAATTGAATAATCGAAGTCCCGTGTCTTCGGCGCTTCATCGAGCACAATCTCATTGTGAAACCTGTCTCTGACTTCAAATGTAATCTTTTCGCTATTGCCAAGAAGGCCATCGGTACTCAGTTTGTAGATGCCTGACGTGCCATTGCCTTGAATGTCATCGCGAATGAATGCCTGCGTTGTCTGGGAAGCGAAGGCCGTACCGGCAAAACGATCACCAATATAGGCGACCCGAAGCCCTGTCATACGGCGGCTATATTCAGAAAGATCCAGGCGGGACAGATTGGTTGCGAAATCACCGTAGGTCAGGTTTACCTTGTCGTTCTCTACCCGAACATAAAGTTTTTCCTGCGTGGCGGCATCAAATCTCTGGGCACTACTGTCGCCATACAAGGTATAGTATTGACCAGCATTAATACGCCTGAAAAGGTTCCCGTCTTTTTGTCGATCTGTATCATAGGACAGCGTGGTTAGCCATTCACCTTTGATCATACCCTTGGCAAAAAAGGCAATACGGCCTTCTTCATAAAAACCATCTCCAAGATCTCTTGCATCAAGGGCCTCCATGTTCCCGGTGACATTGTTGTACCCAACAACACCTTCACCGAGACCGACCATCACCCAATCCCGCGACTCAGGTTTGATCTGAATAGTGATGTCGTCTTTGAAATCCTCATACGCCAGTACCAGGCGATAATAACCAGCTTTGTTCACAGGGAAGAACTTGGCAATACCGTTACTGGTGACATCCACTTTACCAATCTGGAACCTACCGGTTCTTAAGTCAGCCTCAGAGGTGTAAGGAATCAAGGTGCTTTCAATGATTCGGAGTTGCGCTGTCGATTTAACCAGTCTCATATTGCCGTCAAGTAGGTCAATTTTCAGACTGATGGGTGTTTTTCCATCTGCTACATTTCCGGGCATTTCACTCATTCGGATAAACTTGATACGCCCGGTACGAATCACTGTTTTCGTCTCTTCAAACTGTGGCTTATCGAATTTGTCGAGACCTTGAAGACGAACAATCCTTTCGCCCGGGTCCTTACCAAAGTCCACGCCGACATAGGTGTATAGAGTCGTGCCATCACTTCTTTCGATTGTGATGCCTATTTTGGCGTTTGGTACAATGACGCCACCGACTTCCAATCGAGGTAACAATTCAGATTTGAGTTTTACCCGGACCCCCACCACATCGCTGCTAATGAGTTGGCCATCACTCAAGGACACTATGCCCGGCGGCGTATCCAGTGCGGATTCCGCAGCAGAGCCATCAACCGCTTCATACTTGTCCCAGCTTCCCTGGGCAAAGCCCATGACACGGCTGGACAGAGATCTCGCCACGGGCAGCTCTCGAATATCAACTTCACTTTGTGTGGTTTTGCCCTTGCCTTGTGCTGTGGGGATGCTCTTGAATCTGACTGTTGCTTTACTTAACAAAGCCTTGTCACTGATAAACGCCGGATTGGATGCGGTCTGGCTGGCATCCATTTGTTTAACATCCCGCGGGACAATCCGTATCTCGACGCGCCGATTCTTAGCCCGCCCATCAGCCGTTGTGTTATCCGCGACAGGTAAATCCGGACCCGCACCGATCACTTCGACCTGATCCGGTCGAAGACCTAGAACGGCGGTGACTATTGCACCAATTGAAGCTGCCCGCGCCTCGGACAGGCTGTAATTATCCTTGAACTCTTTTCTATTTCTCGGTGCAATCGGCATGGAGTCAGAGTGACCCACAACAATAACTCTCTTGATATCAATATCTTGATAGCTGCTCAGTCTGGTCCTAATTTCAGCAGACTCTCCATCAGAAAGGATTGCTTTTCTTGTTTTGAACAAGGGTCGCAGAAGCATGTCATTTTGACCCTGCCTCTGAACTGTTGATTTAGACACCTGTTTAGGCTCGAGCATGAATTCCAGAGTTTGACTGCCACTGGTTGGCAGCCGAAATCGATTACCGATAATCGTCACTTCAGGCCTGACATTCGCCGTATTCAACCTGGTGCTATCAGCACTTATCTTCCACCCTTTGGGGACGCGATAGAAAACGGATGCCTCCGTAAGAGGTACTTCCTCTCCAATATCAACTTTCATGTTGACCTTAATCTTGTCTCCGAGAAGTGTCAGGGATTGATCAAGTGTCACTTCTGATTTCGGCGGTGGCCGATCAACAATATGGAAATTCGTTTTCCAGACGGTACCGCCCCTTACTTCGACAAATTGCGAGTAGGCTCGGCCAGAATTCCTGTTCTGCAGGGTATTACACTCGGCAATCTGATACCGGTCTTCCAGGGACTCAAGGTCCAACTGTACAACATGGGTACCCGGTACGACGCCTTCGATATGCCAGTTTCCGTCGAGGTCAGTGAGCACACCCGTACCATCTTCCATATAAATCAGAACATCACTCACACCGACCGCCTCAGGGTCATCACATTGACCATATTTGACCTGACCCATCAGGATCGCCTTGCTCCGAAGTAGGTCTTCGGTCACAAATATTCTCGCCTCTGCGGTATTCACATCCACCAGCGTTTCACCCGTTGCCGAAACTCTATTAATAGACTGACCGACAGGTGTACCCGCGGTTATCTCAACCACATAACTGATTTCAGCTGAAGTGCCTGCTTCGATAACGGGAATGAGCAGGCTGAATATTGAACCACTGGGATCCAGGACAGGGTCTAGGATCTTGTCCCCATTGAGACGAAAAGAACCTTTCTGAACCCTCAAACCAGGGGGAAGTGTATCCGTGACGGTAACATTTCTCGCAGGGCCACCATCCTCGTTGGCAATCCGAACCTTGTACTGAATGAACTCACCAATACTCGCGACACTTCGACTCACCGATTTTGTAAGAACAACGACATTATCTGGCACATCGATCGGGATATCGATATGCAAAGCAGGTCCCACCGGGACTTCAAAAAGTTCTAGCCTTGAACCATCT